>CAIOTJ010000429.1 GCA_903861195.1 uncultured Planctomycetaceae bacterium
GTCCCTCACCTAGGGTAGCCGCTGCGCGTCAACCCTAGGCTATGAAAGATTTCCCCTTCAGGGAATGGCTTTGGCGAATGTCGGCCTTGGCTCGTCCCTAGATATCTTTGGATTGGAGGCTGAGGTGTGTTTTCGATTCAGGTCTCTTGGCTGCCCAGTGGGACTCAGATCTTCGGACGGATGCCCAGCGGGCGGACACGGAGGTCCGCCCCCCCGCCGCCCTGTCTCCGGGTCCTGTCCGCGCCGGTCTTCGGGTGGACGCCCAGCGGATGGCTCACAAAGAGGTGCGCCCTCCCGGAAGCGATGAATAAAACCTACGCGCGGAGCGGTGCGCCGCTTGCCTCATCCGTTTCGCGGGATGTCGGACTGGTCCTTGAGACGCCACAGGCCGCGGTTGATCCGGCACCCGGCCCGGCGTTTTTTGCGCTCGAAGCTGGTGCGGTAGTCGAGGTCGTGCTCGGGAGTTTTCTCGGGAGGATCCGGGAGCCGTTCGTAGGCGGGGTGACTGTCGAACAGGGCGACCTGCATGGCGAAATACTCGGCGACGTCGGTCCACGAGTGGAACAGGCCCCCCGGCTGCAGCACCCGGGCGCACTGGTCGAGGAACGCGCGGGTGAACAGCCGGCGTTTGTGGTGCTTGCGCTTCCACCACGGATCGGGGAAGTAAACGTGCACAGCCGCCACCGAACCGGGGACGACGTATTGGGCCAGCACCAGCCGGGCGTCGGCCCCCAGCAGCCGCACATTGGGGAGCCGGCGTTTCTTGAACCGCTCGGCCGCCCGCAGGCCTTCCTTGAAGTCGCACTCAATCCCGGCGAAGTTGCGCTGGGGGTACGCGAGACCCGAGTTGCACAGGAACAGCCCGCGCCCCGAGCCGATTTCGAGTTCGACCGGGAGCTCGTTGCCGAACAGGGCGGACCACGAGAGGGGCGGGGCGGGGAGGTCGGCCAGGGTTTGGAACCAGGGGCGCAGGTCGGCCCCGTCACTGGCGGGTTGGAACATCCGGTGGCGGGCCACCGACCGGTCGACCCCCTCCTGGATCTCAGGCGGGGGGGGCGGAGCGGCCTCGATCAGCGGGCGGATCGTGGGGACAAACCCGGGTTTGGGAAGAGTCATCGCGGGGCGGCGCAGACACTAGGTGGAGGGAGGAGTCTGGGTGCGGGAAATCGGCACCCCAATCATGCTGCCCGTGAAGACAATCTTGTCGTTGACAATGCCCTGGAAGTCGAAGGTGGCCAGGCGGCGGGGCTTCAGTTCCTTCATCTTCGCCAGCAGGATGAGCCGGCTGTTGGGGAACACCGGACCCCGGAAACGAATGTCGTCCATCCCGCCGAAGCCCACGAAATCGCCCCCCAGCAGCTTGTGCTTCTGGGCGTAGAACCCGGCCAGCTGCGCGGCCGCCTCGCACATGATGACGCCGGGCATCAGGGGGAAGCCCGGCATGTGCCCCGGCACCCAGAACTCGTTCTCGGTGATGTCTTTGTAACCAACGACGGCATGCTGCGCGATGTCTTCCCAGACCACCGCCGTGAGGTGTTCCATCTGGTTGCGCTGGGGATTGACCCGCCGGATCGCCTCGATGTCGTAAATCGGGCGACTGAAGTCAATGTGCGAATAGTCGAGCAGGACTGGGGGAGGCATGTTGGACGGGAGCGCTCGATGCGCGGAGGGGGCGGAGCACAGGGTGCCCGCCGGCGAAACAGAAAACCGGGGCTCTCGAAGAGAGCCGACTCAACGGCCGGGGATCATTTGATGAATCTGGTTCAAGGCGGTCAAGATTCGGTCGGGCTGCAGTTCGGGATCGCGCACCTGGGCCCCGGTGGCCCGCAGGCTGGTTTTGTCGCCGGCGAACAGGGCGGTGCGCAGCCCCAGCCGTTTGGCGGGAGCCAGGTCGGCCACCAGTCGCGACGAGACGTACAGCACCTCGCCCGGCTCGATTCCCAGTCCTTCCAGAGTCTCCAGAACGGGGGTGAAGAGCCGTTCGGTCGGGGGAGCCGCCCCCAATTCATAAGACAGCGAGACGCAACCCGGGGCCAGCGGCAACGGGTGCCGTTGCAGTCCCTCCCCCTCTTCGAGCTGGCGGCGCACCTCGGTCAGGGTGAAACATTGCCCCGCTCCGACCAGTCCCTGCACCACCCCCCGGCTGGCGAGGGCCGACAGCGCCTCGGCGGCCCCGGCGGCGGGGCCGCACCCCTGCAGCGCCCGATGAAAGAACCAGGCGATCTTCTGAGAGTATTCATCGAGATCGCCGTACAGCGCCTCGTCCCAGGTGTATTTCTTCTGCAGCAGGCGTTCGACCAGAATCTTCCAGAGGTGGGCCGAGTCGATTTCGGGGGTCTCCCCCCGGCGGACCTTGCCCGTGAGCCGCAGGTCGGCCAACAGAGGCTGATACTGCTGGAACATCAGCTCCCAGGGAGCGCCCGGCTTGCGGTACATGCTGTTCCACATGTTGAATTCCTGCACGGTCTTGTCGAGCGCGACCTCCCTGCGGAGGGGATCATCGACCAGGTGCAGCAGTTCGCCATCGGCGATGTTCAACAGCGTGCCATAGACATTCCAGACCACTCCCCGGACCTCGGGGAGAGGCTTCAGGAACGGCGTGGCCTTGGCGGGGACGGGAACCGGGTGGGCGGGCCAGATCAGGTCTCGTTTGGCCAGCCAGTCGGCGTATTCCGCGAGTGTCTTGCCCATTCCATTGAGTATCGTTTTTGAAGAGCCTGCAAATCAATCGCAGACGTGGGGGGGCAACGGTGGCGTGGCACGCGGGGATCGAGACGGTGGCTGCCCTGCAGCGCCGAAGATCGGCCAAAGAAAGCGCTCCGGGACCGAATCCCCGAGAGCCGTTGGTGGATTCATTGAGGGGGGCCATCTTGGGGGTGGCCTGCGAGTCGGTGGCTGGCAGGTGGAGGATTCGCGGTGGACAGTCGTTCGGTGGGTGGCGCTGGATTCGAGGCCCCTTACCGGGTTGTGCCATGGAGCGGGGCGGGACGGGGGGGCGATCCGGCAACATGGGAATTGGCCCGAGTCGCGGAAAAGATCGACAGCGGAGCAGGGAAGATCCCGGGGATCCCGGATGGGTGACCTTTGTGCCGACGCGTGACTAGACTGGGGAGGCCGCCGGCGGAACCGGCGGGCGTTTGTCGTGTCCGATTCACCTTGTCTGAACCCCCGCCGCCATGTCCGAGCGCCCGCTGCGTCGCCAGTTTCTGCAACAGACTCTCGCCCTGGGGGCCGCCGTCGCCGGCGGTCGGTTCGCCACGGCGGCCGACCCGAACGCCCCCTTGTGGGCGTACGTGGGAACCTTCAGTTCCCCCCTGCAGGACGTGCTGCCGACCCAGGTCGACCTGCCGCCGGGGAATGGGCGGGGCATTCACATCTTCCGGGTCGACCGGCAGACCGGCCGTCTGACACCAGCCGGGGAGTACCGGTCGGGGACCAGCCCCAGTTGCCTGGCGGTGAATCCCGCGGGCACCCGCCTGTATTCCGCAAACGAGACCGACCGCGTGGGAGACCAGGGGGAAGGTTCGGTCAGTGCCTTCGCCGTCAACCGACAGACCGGGGCGCTCGAGCTGCTGAACACCGTGAAGGCGGGAGGGGCCGGGCCGACCTATGTCAGCCTGCATCCGGCCGGGAAACACCTCTTGGTGGCGAATTACTTCGGCGGCTCGATTGCGGTGCTCCCCATTCTGGCCGATGGCCGCCTGGGAGAGGCGACCGACGTGCGGGTCGATGAGGGAAAGATTGGTCCCACCAAGGCCCCCCACGCCCCGCCGGGAAGCTTCGCCTTCAGCGGACACGACCGCACCCACGCCCACATGATCGAGGCCGACCCCACGGGGAAGTTTGTGTTCCATGTCGACCTGGGGCTCGACCGCATTTTTGTCTGGCGATTTGATGTGGCGACCGGGAAGCTGGCGCCGCATGATCCCGCGGGGGTCTCGCTGCCTCCCGGCGATGGCCCCCGGCACTTCGCCTTCCATCCCAACCACCGCTGGTTCTATTCGATCCAGGAGGAGGGTTCGACGCTGGTGCTGTTCGACTGGGATGAGAAGACCGGCCGGCTGACCGAGCGGCAGACCATTTCGACCCTGCCCCCCGGCTACGAGGGGAGCAACTTCTGCTCGGAGGTGCTGGTGTCGGGGGATGGGAAGTTTCTGTATGCGGGCAACCGGCTGCACGACAGCATCGGCATCTTCGCGATTGGCCCGACGGGCGAGCTGAAGCACGTGGCCGACGAGTGGACCCGCGGGAACTACCCGCGCAGTTTCAACTTCGACCCGACCGGCCGGTTTTTGTATTGCTGCAACCAGCGGGCCGACAACCTGGCGGTGTTCGAGGTGAACCGCGAGACGGGCCTCTTGAAGTTCACCGGGCAGTTCGTGGGGGTGGGGAATCCGTCGATCATCGTATTCCTCGACACCGCGCGGGGTGCCTGATGTTGGTTCCGACGCCGGCGAGATCCCAGCCCGGCCCGTGTTCCGGGGCCTGGGATGAGACGCTTCCGCGAGGTCGAAGATGAAGGCCTACGCGCCTGGTCTGAAGGTGGTGGAGCGCTGCCGGCACCGGTGCCGGCGGTTGCTGCCCATTCCGGGCGAGGTGCTGGTGCGCGTGGGGGACCGGGTTGAGCCCCGCGACCCGGTGGCCCAAACGCGGCTTCCGGGAGTGATTGTTCCGATCAATCTCGCGCAGCGGCTGGGAGTTCCCCCGGCCGAGATTCCCCACGTGATGGCGGGGAGGCCGGTGGGAACGGTGGTCCGGGCTGGCGAGCGGCTGGCCGAATCGGCCGGATTGTTTGGCTGGTTCCGCCGTTCGTTCGAGTGTCCCATCGAGGGCACGATCGAGGTAGTCTCGGGAATCACCGGGCAGGTGATGCTGCGGGGCCCCGACCGGCCGGTGCAGGTGCAGGCGTACCTGGCGGGGAGGGTGGTCGAAGTGGTGCCCCGCGAGGGGGCCGTGATCGAGGCGGAGACCACGCTGGTGCAGGGGATCTTCGGGATTGGTGGAGAGGCGTTTGGCCCGTTGCGGCCGGTGTGCGAGACGGCTGACCAGCGGCTGACCCCCGACCGGCTGGGGCCCGAGTGCCGGGGGGCGATTGTGGTGGGTGGGGGACGGGTGACCGCCGAGGCCCTGCGCGCCGCCCGCGACCTGGGAGTGGCGGCGGTGATCACCGGGGGGATAGATGACCAGGACCTGCGCGACTTTCTGGGATACGATCTGGGGGTCGCCACGACCGGGGCCGAGAAGGTGGGGTTGACGGTGATCATCACCGAGGGCTTTGGCGACGTGGCTCTCGCACAGCGGACGTTCCAGCTGCTGCGCAGCCGGGCGGGTGAGGCTGGAGCGTGCAACGGGGCGACGCAGATTCGGGCGGGGGTGCTGCGACCCGAGGTGGTCATTCCGTGGACGGGGTCGCGGCCGGGAGAGGCCTCTCCCGAGCCCCCCGCCGCCCAGCCGTTGTCGGTGGGGGCCAGCGTGCGGATTGTGCGTGATCCCTGGTTTGGAGTGCTGGGAACCATCGCCCGGTTGCCCGCCGAGCCGGTGGTGCTCGCCTCGGGTTCGCGGGCGCGGGTGCTGGAGGTGGAAACCGCCGCCGGGGAACGCCTGGTGGTCCCCCGGGCCAACGTGGAGCTGATCGAAGCATGAACCTCCTGTGCCGAATTCCGCCTCGCCGGTACTGGTTCGCGGTTTGCCTGGGCTGGGTCCTCTGCTGCTGCGGGTGGGGAGCGGCGGGGGCCCAACCGGGGGAGCCTGTGCCGGGAGAGTCTCTGCCCGGGCCCCCCGGCGGGCTGGAGGGGGTCGATCATCCGGGAGACAACGGCACCGCCATCGACCTGCGGTGGTCCCTCTCGATCGACGACCGGGCCGAGTTCAAGCCCCGCCGGGTGAAGGGCTACCGGCTCGAACGGCGGGCGCTGCCGTCGGTTGCCGGTGGTTCGGAAGCAGACAGTTCCACCGACGAGACGCAAGTCTTCGAGCTGCCCTACGGGGTGGGTCAGTTTGTCGACCGGCAGTGTGTGCCGGGGCGGTCTTACCAGTACCGGCTGTGGGCGGTGGGGCCCGGGGGGGAGAGCGCGGTGGTCGAGACGGCCGGTCCCGTGACCCCCCGACGTCAGTGGTTTGACGGGACCCGAACAGGGTTCGCACTGCTGCTGCTGGCGATCTGCGGCGCGGTGATCTGGTTCACCGAGCGGGCGAAGCGGGGGAAGTCGCTGCATGTGCGGGAGATTGCCGCATTGCGGGCCATGCGGGAGGCGGTGGGCCGGGCGACCGAGATGGGGCGTCCCTGCCTGTTCATTCCGGGCATTGAGGACATGAACGAGATCGCCACCGTGGCGGGGGTGGCGATTCTGTCGCATGTGGCCGAGACCGCCGCCGATTACCAGGCCGAGATCGTGGTTCCCACCACCCGCTCGCTGGTGATGACGGCCGCCCAGGAGGCGGTCTGGGGGGCCTATCTGAAGGCCGACCGGGCGGACGACTATCGCCCGGACCGCATCTACTACGTCTCGGACGAGCAGTTCGCCTACGTGGCCCATGTGACGGGTTACATGGTCCGCGAGAAACCGGCGGCCTGCTTCTACACCGGCGTGTTCTATGCCGAGTCGCTGATCTTCGCCGAGACGGGGAATTCGGTGGGGGCGATCCAGATTGCGGGGACCTCGGAGGCGACCCAGTTGCCGTTCTTCGTGGCGGGGTGTGACTACACGCTGATGGGAGAGGAATTGTTCGCCGCTTCGGCCTACCTGACCCGCGAGCCGCAGCAGTTGGGCAGCCTCAAGGGACAGGATGCCGGGAAGGTGCTGGCGGTGGTGTTGCTGCTGGCCGGTTGCCTGCTGGCGACGGCGGTGGAGGTCTGGCCGGGTTGGGACCCTCCGGTAAACGCACTGCGGTGGCTGACGGGCCGCCTGTTGGGAGGAGGCTGAAGATGCTGCGCAACACCATTCCCTGGTTGATTGCCGCCTGTGCGGGAAGTGTGATCATCGCGGCGTACTTCGTCCCGTCGGCCCAGGGGTGGCAAGACACGATTGGGCAGTGGTTCGAGGTGCTGGCCTCGTTCGCGTTCGTGCTGGGGGGGGTGAACCTGGCGATGCAGAACCTGCAGAAGATCTCGGCCCGTGAACCAGGGTGGGGGTATGCGGCCGTCACGCTGATGAGCTTCCTGGTGACGCTGGGGGTGGGGCTCTTCAAAGTGGGGGTTCCGGCCGACTCGTCGGGAAGCCGGTGGGGAGGGTCTTACCAGGCCGAGGGGAGCGCCTTCTGGTGGTTGTACGAATACGCCTACAATCCGACGATTTCGACCATTTTCGCACTGCTGGCGTTTTACGTCGCCTCGGCGGCGTTTCGGGCGTTTCGCTGGAAGAACACCGAGGCCACGCTGTTGTTGGCGACGGCCTTCATTGTGCTGTTGGGCCGGACCTATGCCGGGGCCGTGCTGACCAGCGCCATCCCCGAGGAGTATTCGGCCTTCACATTTCCCGGGTTGACGACGTTGATCATGGGGGTGGTGAACACCGCGGGTCAGCGGGCCATCATGATTGGCATCGCCCTGGGGGTGGCGGCGACGTCGCTGAAGGTGCTGTTGGGAATCAACCGGTCGTACCTTGGTTCGGGAGACGGGTGACGCATGGCCTGGCTGCAGACTTTGGACCGGCGCTGGATCTTTCTGGCGATGCTGCTGGCGGTGGCGCTGCCGCAACTGCTGCAGGTGCGGGTCCCCGAAAAGCCGACCCCCCTGGTGCTGAACGTCTTCCGGAAGATCGAAGAACTGCCCGAGGGGTCGCGGGTGCTGATCTCGTTCGACTACTCTCCCAGCAGCGAGGGAGAACTGGCCCCGATGGCCGCGGCGCTGGTGCGCCATTGCTGCGAAAAGCGACACCGGATGGTGTTGATGACCCTGTGGCCCGATGGCAAGCCGCTGGTCGAGCGGGCCATCTCGCGGATCATCGAGGGGGAGTATGCGGCTCTGGGGCTGCAGGCGGGACGCGACTACGTGAACCTGGGGTATCGTCCCGGAAAAGAGGTGGTGATCAAGACGATCGCCACGAGCCTGCGGGCCGAGTTCCCAACGGACGACGCGGGGACACCGCTGGATGACCTGCCGCTGACCGCCGAGGTGACCAACCTGCAGGATCTCGACCTGTTGATTTCGATCAGCGCGGGCTTTCCCGGGCTGAAGGAATGGGTGCAGTACGCGTCGAGCCCCTTGAAACTGCCGCTGGCGGTGGGAGCGACCGCTGTTCAGGCTCCGCAGGCGTATCCGTACATTCCGCGACAGTTGCTGGGAATTCTGGCGGCGGTGAAGGGGGCCGCCGAGTATGAGGTGGCTCTGGGAGAGAGATACCCGAACCTGGCGATTCCCGAACGGCAGGACGCGGTGCGGCGAATGGCCCCGCAACTGTGGGCCCACCTGCTGATCATCGCGTTGATTGTGTTGGGGAACGTGGCGGCATTGGTGTCGCGCCCCCGGGGAGGTGTGCGATGACCACGGCCACTTCCAGCCGCGTGTGGTGGCCGATCTGCGTGCTCTCGGCAGCGTTCCTGTTGTGGCGGGCCGCCGTGCCGGGAGGGCCCGGAATGGCCCGCGTGTACGTCAAGCCGGCACCGGCCGAGGCCGATGCCTCGAGCGCCGGGTGGTTGGCCGCCCGGCCCGATGAGTCGGGGGCGGTGGTGAGCCCGGCGCGGACGGCGGGGGTCTGGGTGGCGGCCCTGTTGACCCTCGCGATTTTCTCGTTTCTGTACAAAGACAATCCGGCGTATCGGTTCGCCGAGGCGGTGATGGTGGGGGTCAGTGCCGCCTATTTCATGGTGGCCGGTTTCTGGGATGGTCTGGTTCCGAAGCTGTTCATTCCACTGTCGCAAATGGAGTGGGGGACGGTCGGGGAGGTGGGGCGCAGCCTGCTGACGCTGACGCCGCTGGTCCTGGGGATGATGCTGCTGTGGCGGTTGTTGCCGCGGGGGGGGTGGATTGCCCGGTGGCCGCTGGCGTTTATCGTGGGCACCTACGCGGGGATTCGGCTGTTGAGTTTTCTCGAGGCCGACTTCGTCAGCCAGATCCGCAATACGATTGTGCCGCTGGTGGTGCGGGACACCGACGGGCTGGGGTTCGACCTGTGGGCTTCGGTGCGGA
The DNA here is from genome assembly GCA_903861195.1 of uncultured Planctomycetaceae bacterium. Lineage (GTDB taxonomy): Bacteria > Planctomycetota > Planctomycetia > Planctomycetales > Planctomycetaceae > UBA10511. The sequence goes on from CAIOTJ010000429.1 coordinate 9,128, forward strand.
ACGGGTTGATGCTGGGGGGAGTGTTGTCTTGCCTCGCGTACTTCTTTTTCTCGATGGATCACCGGGGCTGGTACGGGCGGGTGGCCCGGGTGGGGGTGTGGTACCTGATGATCACGTTTGGCGCATCGTTCGCGTTCACGGTGATGGGGCGGATCGCCCTGTTGGCGTCGCGGCTGGAGTTTCTGTTTGACGACTGGTTGTGGCTGATCGACCCCTTGGGAAAACGTCCTCCTCCCGGCCTGTAGCAACTGCGGCAGGAGGTTGTTTTCGGGGCCGTGAGAGGTCGGGGAGAGCTGGCAAACTGGCAGAGCTGGCAAACTGGCAGAGCTGGGGGATTGAGGTGGGAAGAATGCGATCCGATCGATCTTGTGGCGTTTCGGGGAATTTGCGAGAAACCGGCACTTGGACAAGCCCCGAGGCTGGCCGGGCATCGCGCACCGCCCTGGCCTGTGGGGAAGACGGATTGCCAACTTCAACCATGGAAGGTCCCCGCATGACCCTGAATCGTGTCTGTTCGACCAACGGTCGGTCCTGGCTGGCCGCGGCGTTGTTTCTGTTCGCACTGCCCGCGGTGGTGTTGGCCCAAGGGGGTTATGCACCGCGTGAGACGCGGCGTCCCGAACCTCCCAGCCTGAGCGAATCGACCGCGTTGCTCGAGTCGGCGGTCCGCAATCTGTACAAGTCGATCGAACCCGGGAACGATCAAAGTTCGCCCAACGAACTGCTGGCGTATGCCGATTTGCGCTCGCTTCGGCTCTACACCGGGGCCCTGGAGGTGGCGGGGTGGTCACTGGAGAAGGTTTGGGACGACTACCAGAATTACCTCGACCGGGGCGTCTATCGCGATCGCAGCCGACTGACCGACCGCAATGCCCTGGCGGCTTTTGAGCGGTACCAGGCGGCGCGTGAAACGGTGCGCACGCTGCTGCAGCGGGTGCGCAGCACGGCGATTCTGGCCGAACACCAGCTGAGCTTCTGCGATCCCCAGGTGGCGATTGAATGGCGGCAGGAAGTGCTGCCGACACTGCGCGACTGCATTGCCGCGACCGATCCGATCTTCGAAGAAGAGGTGGTCTACCAGCGGTACGGCGTGCCTGGCCAGGCGAACCGCGTGGTTCCGGCCAGCGGAACGGCCGGGGCTCCGGGGGATGCGATCGACGTGGTCCGGACGCCGGTGTATCAGCCTTATGAAGGTCAGGGACGGGGTCAGGGACGGTATCTCGAGATCCGGGCGTTCAGCGCGCCGATCCGGGTGAAGCTGGTGCGGTTCCAGAGCCATGAGCGGTCGTTTGGCGTGGCGGATGCCGCCGTGATCCGCGAACTGAACGTGGACGCGGTGGTTCAGCCCGGACAACCGCTGTATGTCCCGTGCAATCGGGGGCGGATGGTCGACATGTCGGAACTGGAGGTGGAATGGGGTCCAGCCGACCGGGGTTCCCGGCGGGCGGTGGCGACCATTGACCTTGTCGAGAGCAACGACGACCGGAACTGACCCGGCCCGGAGTCGGCCGTCATCAGGCCAATCCAACGTGTTTGCATCATCATCCCTGGCCCGATCGTTGCGGGCCAGGGATGATTTTTGCCAGATCGGTATAACTGAAGGGTGACCGAATTGCACGAATCGTTGCAATAGGTGAACAAAAACTCTTCGAAAACAGAATGATCGTGAGAAAATTTGAAATGGGTGTAGGGAATCCTGGCCCAGATTGCATCCAGCTTTGCCTCTGAGAGTTTAATCCTCTAGGATAAAGAGGTGGTGCGTTTTTGGCGTGCTCTTTTCACCCGGGGGGCAAGTCCGGAACTCTCGACAAATGGAGTCCAATTGGACTTGAGGGGTCATTTCAGAGCAGTAAGAGGAGCAGATAAAGATGGCTCGCATTCCGCGCGAGGATCTGGTTTCCGAGACGCAACCCGGGGTGTATCTCTGTTCGATGCACACGTTGCCGGGGCAGGGCAAAAGGTTGGGGGGTTCCGACAAGCTGGGAGTTTCGTTAGAGCATCGCCGCAAGTGGATCGTGGAGCAACTGGAGATCCAGGTGGCCCAAATGGCCGTCGAAGTGCTGGCGTTCTCCGTGCGGCCGAAGTCGATCTCCCTGTTGCTGCGGACCCGGCCCGATCTGGTGAAGAACTGGTCGGATAACGAAGTGGCCCGGCGTTACCTGACCGCGCTGCATGCCAAGGTCCGCTTTGGTGAGAAGCGGCTGGCCCCCCCCGCCGAAGAGATCGAACAGATGCTGCAAAGCCGCGTCGAATTGCGGCGCGGTCGCAGCCGGCTCTCGAATCTGACCTGGTTCGTGGGGCAACTTTCCGAGGCGACCGCCCGCAATTGCAATCGGGAAGACAACACCCGGGGTCGCTTCTGGGAAGGCCGCTACCAGTGTCTCCCCCTGCTCGACAACCCGGCCACCGCCGCTGCGATCGGGCATGTCGATCTCGAACCGATCTTCGCCAGTGAGGCGACCAGTCTCGCCAGCTGCAAATTCAGCTCGGCGCGCTGGCGCAATTCGCAGGGGAAGGGGTTCCTGGCCCCCGCCACCGCCGCTGGATCGAAAGAAAAAGACCTGCCGAACCTGCTGGCGGTCACGGAGTCCGAACTGCACAAGGTGCTCGATTGGTCGTCTCGGCAGAACAAGCGGCTCAACGGAACTGCCTTGTCCGATGAGTTGGTCGCCATCTTCCAGAAGTTGCGGATACGCCCCGCTGCCTGGCTGGTGCTGATTCGTGAATTCCGCGAGCTGTTCCATCGGGCTGCGGGAACCGAAGAGTCGCTCGACAAGGTGCGCAAGAAACGGGGGCTGCAGCACCTGCACGGTCTGGCCGCCAGCCGCGAACTCTTCGGCTGAGCCCAGCGGGCACCTGCCTCACTTCGCCCCGCCCCACTCCCTCCGGACCAGCCCGGGAATTCCCAGCAATTCCCGGGCTGTGATTTTTTGTTCGTTCACGCGGTTTTCGACTTCCTCTGGTCGTTTTGGCATGGTATTCTATTGTATAGAGTGTGGTTTCTGGGTGGGTTTTGTTAGGCACCACCCAATCGCAGGCTTTGGTTCAGGCTTTGGTTGAGGTGCCCTGGCATGGCTCAGTCTCTTGTCGCGACCGGTTGTTTGGGGCCACTCCGCCGGCGGGAACTGCTGCAGGCGGGATTGTTGGCGATGTCGGGGTTGTCTCAGGCCGACATCTTGCGGGCGCGTGCGACAGCGGGCGAAGCGTCGGGCGACACCTCGGTCATCGTTCTCTACCTGCATGGTGGTCCCTCGCAGCTGGAGACCTACGACCTCAAGCCGCAGGCCCCTCTCGAGTACCGCAGCGTCTTCGCGCCGATCGACACGCGTGTTCCCGGAATGCAGCTTTGCGAACTGTTTCCCCGGCAGGCTGAGTTGGCTGACAAGCTGGCCCTGGTGCGGTCGGTGCACCACACCATGAGCAGCCACAGCGACGGGGGGATTGAGGTCTTGACGGGGAAGACGCCGATTCGGCCCGATCCCGCCTCGCAGTCGAAAAGCGAACATCCCTGCCTGGGGGCGGTGGCCAGTCGCCTGTTGGGACCCCACCCCGCCGCCTTGCCCCGCTACGTGGCGATTCCCCAGCAACTGTATATGGTTCGCCCCGCCTACCTGGGATTGCACCACGGGCCTCTGGCGGTCGGTGATCCCGCCGCCGCCGACTTCAAACCCCCCGTGTTGCAGATCGCCGGCGGCATTGAGGGCCGGAACCTGATGGATCGGGCCGGGTTGATTCGCCAATTCGACCGGCTCAAGGGGAGCCTCGACCAACGGGGAAGCTTCGAAGGGACCGATGCGTTCCGCGATCTGGCGCTCTCGATGCTGACCGGGCCCCAGGTGGCCGCCGCTTTCGATCTCTCTCGTGAGCCGGACGAACTGCGTGATCGCTATGGACGGACCCATTGGGGGCAGTCCTGCCTGCTGGCCCGGCGGTTGTGCGAGGCGGGGGTCAGTGTGGTAACCGTCTACATCGACGCCGCCAAATCGGGCCCCGACTTCACCAACTGGGACGATCACATCATGAACGCCGGGCGTCCCGGGCACTTCGCTTTCTATATGAAAAACCGGCTCCCTTATCTCGACCAGGCGCTGGCGACGCTGATCGAAGACATTCATGCGCGGGGAGTCGACCGGCGGATCCTGGTGGCGGTGTTCGGGGAATTCGGGCGGACTCCCCGGCTCAGTCAGAATGCCAACGGCACAGGCCGCGACCATTGGCCCGACGCACAATCGGTGTTGCTGGCCGGGGGCGGGCTGAAGACCGGGCAAGTCATCGGGGCCACCAACTCGAAGGCCGAGTACCCGACCGAACGCCCGCTGACCCCGCAAGACATCCTGGCGACCCTCTACCGTCACCTGGGAATCGATCGACAGCACACATTCCCCGATTTCGCGGGTCGGCCGGTTCCCGTATTAGGCTCAGGAACCCCCATCGCCGAGTTGCTGTGATTTTCCTCCCCGGACGGACCTCCCATGGCGCAGACCGGATCCAGCGGATCGCCAGCCCGCTGTTGGCAAAACGTCCCTCTGCGATGGGGGGGGTCGGTCGGCGGCGGTAGCCGTTGGTCATCGCGTCGTGACGCAGGCGAGAAGCTGGGCAACCTCCGCAGCGGGACAGGGGCGGGGCTCGGTCTGCAGCCCCACCCGAAAGGCGGCCAGGCCGATCACTTTGGCTGCCGAGAGTCCCTTGGCGCGCAGTTCCGCGAGGGGCGGGGCCCCCTCGCTCTTCGACAGTTTGCGTCCGTCCGCGTCCACGATCAGCCGATGATGCAGCCAATGCCGGGGTGGGTTCCCCCCCAGCAGCCGGGCCAACGCGATCTGCCGCCCGGTCGAGTCCAACAGGTCCTCCCCCCGGATGACCCAGTCGATTCCATCGGTCAAGTCATCAACCACCACGGCGAACTGGTACGTGAACTGTCCCAGACGGTCGCGCAGCACCAGGTCGCCACACTGTCGCGCGGGGGTCTGTTCCTGCGGTCCCCGGAGATCGTCATGGAAGGCGACGGGGTCGGCTGGCAGGCAGGCACGGAGGGAGGTGTCGGGTCCCTCGGGCCAACCCCGGTGGCGGCAGGTGCCCGGATAGCACGATTCGACTCCGGGAGTGGCGGGAGGCAGGGTCTTGCGGCTGCATCGGCAGACATAGACCAGCCCCGCGCGGCGCAAGTGATCGAGAGCACAGGTGTATCGTTCCACCTGCTCGGATTGGATTCGCCGTACGCCCCCGCGCACCGGACGGAAACCCAGCCAGTCGAGATCAGCCAGCAACTGGGCCGTGAATTCGGGACGGCATCGCTGCCGGTCGTGATCCTCGATGCGCAGATCGACCGCGCTGCCCCATCGGTCGGCCCACCCCCAGACGTGGATCATCGCCGCCACGTGCCCCAGGTGCAGCTCGCCCGTCGGGCTGGGGGCGAACCGTGTGCGGCAACGACTGGGGGAGGCGGAGCAAGCCATGCGAATCGGACGAGAAACTTCACCGGGCGGGACAGATCGGGGCTGCGCCTGTGGGGAGCAGCCAGCCGAGTGCGGCACAGACTGCGACGCGCGGCGGGGCTACGCGAGAATCTCGCGGATCGCCGCCCCATCGCCAAACAGGCTCAAGGGACGCCCGAGGTGATCGGTGATGTGCGCCTCGGGACCCACTCCGCACAGGGTGTAGGCGGTTGCCAGCAGGTCGGTGGGCTTGACCGGGTTTTCCGCTACATAAGCCCCGGTTGGGTCAGACCGCCCGTGCACTGCCCCTGGAATGGTCCCGCCACCGGCGAAGAGGGCCGGGTAGGTTCCCACCCAGTGATCTCGTCCGGCGCGGCTGTTGATCTTGGGGGTCCGCCCCATCTCGCTCAGCACCACCACCAGTGTTTCTTCGAGAAGACCCCGGTCGACCAGATCGTCGAGCAGGGCCGAGAGAGCCAGATCGAAGCCCGGCAGCAGCCATCCCTGGCAGGCCTGGAAATGGTCCCAGTGGGTGTCCCAACTCAGCCCGGCGATGTCGGGTCCCTCGAGGGTGCAGTCCCATATGGCAGTGACGAGGGGGACACCCGCTTCGACCAGCCGACGGGCCGAGAGCACGCTTTGGCCGAACAGGTTCCACCCATAACGGTCGCGGGTGGCGGGAGTTTCCCGGGAGAGATCGAGGGCGTTACGGAAGCGGGTGGAGGTCAGCAGATCGAACGACTGCCGCTGCGACGCGTTCCACGAGTCGGTCTGCTTCGAACGCAAAATGTCTCCGCGGGCTGCCTCGAGCTGAGCCAGCAGACTGCTGCGCTGGGCCAGGGTATCGAGGGTCATCTGGGGTCCCAGCGCGGCTCCCGCCGGGGAGAACGACAGGGTTTCGGCATCAACCCCCCGGGGCTGAAACAGCTTCTGCCCGTTCTGCCCGAACTGCGTACAGAGCGGATCGAACCGCGAACCAAGGAACCCGCCATACGGTCCGGTCCGCCAGTAGCCTTCCAGACGACCCAGGCGGTTGGGCAGACAGAGGTTGTTGGGAAGGCCGGAGGTCGGCTCGACGGGCCGCGGAGCCTTGCAGGACTGCAGGGCCGACATGAAGAACGGCCAGTCAAACGGAATGCCGCTATTGAACCCCTTGGTTGCGGTGCCGCCGTTGACCGCCTGGCGTCCCGTGAGAATCAGACTGGTGTTGTGGTTGGCGTCGTCACTGGTGACGCTGCGGATCAGAGCCAGCCGATGCATCTGCCGGGCCAGCCGGGGGAGGTGTTCGCAGACCGGTACTCCCGGCAACGTGGAGGGAATGGCCTGGTATGGGCCACGGATCTCGACGGGAGCCTCGGGTTTGGGATCGAACGTCTCGAATTGGCTCCAGCCCCCGAAGAGAAACAGGCAGATCACCGATTTGGCGCGCGGGGCGATCTCGGCCAGGGCCGGAGTCGGGCGGGAGGTCAATCCCGATCCCAGGAGCCCAGCCAACAACAGCTCGCGTCGATTCCAGCCGAGGCAGTTGCTCTTCTCGTTCCCCAAGATTCGCAGCATGCTTCGACTCCGGTAAGGCCTTTCAGGCCACAAGGCACGGGGGGTGTGAAAGGATCCCCAGGCGAAGAGCTGTGGCGCGCGATGTTGGAACCGCGACCCAGCGCACACACCGACTCAGTCCTCTTGGCTGATGCGTTCGTTTCCATTGCGGGTCGAGAAAGCCATCATCAGGGCGGCGTCGACATTCTTCGCGATGGGGCGGCACGAGCCGTCGGCAAACGCGAAATGCACCACTTCGTTGTGCCAGCTGCCGAATCCGAACAGCAGGTAGGTGCCGCCACTGGCCTTCCGCTCGTCACTGACCCAGTCGAACACCGAGCGATTGTCGGCGGGTACTGGCGTCCGGGCGCAGCAGCCCAGGGCATCTCCCCAGAATCCGAACTGAGATTCACCGAACAAGATGGTGTTTCCCATCCCATCACGAATGTCTTTATCGCTGATCTTGCTGTTGCAGAAGATCGTGCCGTTGGTGGCGGTGGTCCCGGTCGAGCCGCGATACGTGCTGTAACCCAGTCCGCCTGGCCGGTTCGTCGAAAGCGAGGCACTGGGGCATTCATAAGACTTGATCCGCAGTTGGATCCCCGACCAGTTCGAGGCGTTGTTCTTGGGAAGCCGGTAGTCGATGCCGACCGTGCTTTGATCCATCTGCGGCAGCATGAAGGCCTGCCAACCCCAGAGATCGGAGATGACCCAGGTCAGCGGTGGATTGATCTCCACCATGCTGTTGTCGGGCTGCTTGAATTTCAGCTGATCCATCACATCCACAGTGAACATGGGCCGGGGGAGACCGATGTCGCAGGTGGTGAGGTTGGGGTTGCAGACCCAACCCGACGGAAAGGTGCGGTGCGAATCGAGATAGTTGTGGGCCGCGAGGTTGATCTGACGGATGTTGTTCAGGCATTCCTTGCGGCGGGCTGCTTCGCGGGCCTGTTGCACGGCCGGCAAGAGCAGTGCGGCGAGGATCCCAATGATGGCCATCACCACCAGCAATTCGATGAGGGTGAAGCCGCAGCGCCGCCAGAGGGTCAAACCCGGCCGGGAGAACTGGTCAGAGCGAAATCCCGGGAGGTGGGATGTGGCAGGGGAGAGGCGCTGCATGGACCGAAAACTCCTGTCAAAGCCAGGGCCAACGGATTGAGGTTCCTCCGTCGGTGGATCAGTCAAGATTATCAGTCGATTTTTTGGGAATCAACCCGGGATTCTTGGGGGTCTGGAGAATCCGGTGAGTTGCCGCAGGTGTTATTTTTCAGAAAATCCGCGAAATCGACAGGATCGTTGAAGTTGCTCCGGGGGAGGTGTCGATTTCTAAGGTCAGTGACGCCGTGGAGTCGCCAAGGATGGCCGACCCCAATCGAGCACCATTTCACAACAACCCACTCATCTCACTCAAGAAATGAACAAGAGTTCATTTTTGGATGAGATTCCGACACGGAAGTCGAACTCCATGCATTCCCGCCTGAAGCTGTACACCGGTGACGAGACTCGCGACGTTCAGACCTCGGAAAACAAGGTCAGTATCACCCTCGCGGAGTTGTGCTCGATTCTGACCGACGCGACCCAAAGCCGTCGGGCTTGGCTGCGGGATTTCCGCGGTGATGAAGTGCAGATCTCGGCCGACTTGTACGACGTATTGTCGACCTATTGGAACATGCGTCGAGGTGCTTGAGGTGCGAGTTGGTCTCGCCACGCGGAGGGGCAGCTGGCATTTCTGCCGGCAGAATCTGCCGCGGGTGTCCTGTTCGCAACGCCCCTTTTGGTCGCCAACGGAGCCCGACTCTCTGTCAAACTCAGGCCACGCCGTGGACCCACTGGGGTGTGGCCGAAGTTGGTGGGGAAACGTGGGGCCGGCAGGAACAAACTCCCACGCCTTGGGCCTCTCTCACCAGTCGATAAATCGCAACAGGCAGCCAGTTTCTCTGCAAACCGGCTGCCTGTTTTCGTTTGCGCGGCGTCGAGCAAATGCGCTGGAATAGTACCGCGAGCAGGTCTCTTATCTCTGCGTAGATCTGTGCTGATTTCCGATGCAGCCGATCAGAGATCGGGACAGCCTGGACAAGACTGCGGCGGCCGGTGCGGGGTTCTCTCGCCAGTATCCCTCCGGACATGGGGGACGTTCGCCCAGATTTCTGATGCTGCGGAGAGCAAACCTGAGGTACCCGAGCTCGCCGCGAAACCGAGACCACTCTCATTTTTGGATGCATCAGCGGTTTGGCTGGCAGTCAGCCGTCAGACTGGCAACCTTCCCCACGCCGAGTCCCCCGGGGATTCGAGGGATCGCTGGTCAGTTGCACCCCTCGGGATCGGTGGTCAGACTGCTGGAGTCGCTCGGTTTGGTCTGACGAACTCCACTGTCGGACAGTCTTCCACTGCGTGCCCCTCTGGGGCCTCCAATTCATCACACGTGAAACCACATCCCGACCCGCATCGACCCGTCTTTCAACATGACGCCAAGCCAATTCACCGCCGCCAAGGCTGGGAAGTGGCCGTCTCGGGGGACCTCTCCGAGAAGCAGTCGGACCTGGTCGAAGAACTGCTCAAGCTCGAGCCCGGGAGTTGGGGAACTCTCTATTTCGATTCTCCCGGCGGAAACGTCTATGCCGGAATTTCGCTGGCGAGCCTGATCCGCCTGCGACGGCTCAGGGCGACCGCCGTAGTCCTGGGAGAGTGTTCCTCGGCGGCAATTCTTCCCTTCGCCGCCTGCCCGGAACGGTACGTGCTTCCCTTCAGCACCCTGTTCTTTCACCCCGTGCGGTCTTCCAGCGAAGAGGATGTCCAGCTGGAAGAGGCGGCTGAGTGGGCCCGGCACTTTGCGATTATTGAAGAAGAGATGGATCAGCTGCTGGCGAAGTTCTTTGGCCGCACTTACGAAGAAGTGCGAGGCTGGAGCCGACCGGGGCGGTTTTTCACCGGGCGTGAAGTGGCGAACCTGGGCCTGGCCCGGCTGCTCGAGGTGAATGGCACGGCGTTGCAGGAGCAGATCGCCGCGCTCCGCAAACAACCCCCCGTCGCTGGAAATCATCATTGAAAGGCCTCAACAAGCCAGGCGCAGTCCTCTCCCGCAGCCAACTCCCATCGGCCAGCGAGCCGTGAGTCGGCCGGTGTCCGGCGTTAATTGCGGCTACGGAACCCCGCACTGGGTTGTTAGACTCATGATCCGCCCGTTGCGTTGGTCCGTTGCCCTGCTGCCGCATCCTCGCCATGCCACCGCCGCTTCCCTGCCCTGGTCTCCCATTTCCCCTGCGACGCCGGGAATTCCTGTCGCTGGGGCTGCGTGGTCTCGCGGGACTGTCGTTACCCGCGCTGTACCGGCTGCGCTCGGTGGCGGCCACCGAGCCGGCCCCACAGACGGAACCCACCGCCGTCATCCTGGTTTGGCTGATTGGCGGTGTGAGCCACTTGGAAACGTGGGATCCCAAGCCCTCTTCCGGGTCGGAGTACCGGGGGCCGTACGATCCTATCGCCACTCGATTGCCTGGCGTGCATTTCAGTGAGTTGCTGCCACGGCAGGCGGCATTGGCCGACCGCTTTTCGATCTTGCGGTCGTTGGTGCACACCGGATTCTGTCACCAGCAGGGAGCCCAGCAACTGCTGACCGGGCACCCGGTACGCGAACTGCGGAACAAGCCGGACGACCCCGATCTGTTCTCCATCGCCCACCTGCTGAGGTCCGATCCGTCGCGGTCCCTGCCAAATTATGTGGGGGTGAATCCTGTGCCGTATATCGGTTCCGCCTACCTCGGCCCGGCCTGGGAACCATTCTCGGTGACAGGCGATCCGAATGATCCCAAATTCGAGGTTCCCAACCTCGCCTTGCGGGATCCCGAGATGGTGCGTCGCCTGGAGGGACGGATTGACCTGCGGCGAGATTTCGACCGCCTGCGACGAATCCGTGACCGGGCCGGTACGATGGACGCGCTCGACGCCTACGAGGCCCAGGCCTGGAACGTGTTGACCAGCCAGCAGACCAAGCAGGCGTTTGACCTGTCGGACGAGGATGACCTCACTCGCGACCGCTACGGACGTAACCAGTGGGGGCAACAGTGCCTGCTGGCCCGTCGGCTGGTGGAGGCGGGTGTGGAACTGGTGACCACCACCTTGAATGGGCCCCTGTGCGGTCGCGTGCAGAACTGGGACGATCATGCCGTCAACCACAATGTCTTCGAGATCATGAAGCTGCGGGCTCCGCTGTTCGATCAGGCGGTCGCGGCTCTGGTTGAAGATCTGTTCTCGCGGGGGCTCGATCGCCGGGTGCTGTTGATAGTGACGGGAGAATTCGGTCGGACCCCGAAGATCTCGTATGCCGCAAGTACCGGGGAAGGACGCGGCAGTGCCTCCGCCGGAACGATGCAACCCGGGCGCGATCATTGGCCCAGCGCCACGTCGCTGATGTTCTGCGGCGGTGGCATTCCCCCCGGGCAGGTGATTGGGGCCACCGACAGCCGGGGGGAACAGGTGATCGAGCGCCGGGTGGGAGTCCACGACTTCTTGGCGACGGTGTACCGTCACTTGGGGATCGACGCGGGGCGGATCTCTTTCCAAAACCACTCGGGTCGGCCAATTCCCATTTTGCCGGAAGGCCGCCCGATTCCCGAGTTGACCCCCCCAGGACGCGGCCACGCTTGAATCGGCGATCCGACTGAGATGCGGTCGTGCAATAGCCAGATTTGCCGGGGGCCAGGTTGGCCCGCAGACGGAGTGACCTGCGGTCGAGTCACGGCCCGCATTGGTCTACCCGGAAGTCCGCTTGCGGGGCCCGCGCGTTCGATCGTCTGGTGTTGGCTCCCACCGGGCGAGTTCAATCAATTCGCGCACTTTGTCGAGGAACTCTGGGGTCGGTTCAACCAGCACCCGTACAAGGCTGGGGAGGTACACCAGTTCGAGACGGGCGGGCAGCCGGTTCTGCCACTGCTCAAGCGCCAGGCAATAGAGCCCCAGTTGCAGGCCATACTTTCTCAACGACGATTCGACTATGGTAGCCAGACTGAGGCTGGGCGCCGTCTTGTAGTCGACCACCACCCAGCCGTCGTCGGTGGACCAGAGAGCGTCGATCTGCCCTGCGATCAGCGGTCGGGGAGCGTCGGCCGTGGTGGCCGAGACCGGCCACGGTAGCAGAAAGTCGACTTCGCGCAGGTTGGCGGGCAGTTCGGCCAACGGCGCGGCCAGAGGCGACTGCGGCCAGCGGGCGAGGCACTCGCGGGCCACGGCAATCACCTGGGAGGAGGGCTCGGGGGTCCAGCCGACCAGCACCCGCTCGAGCGTCTCGAGCGGTCTCCTCCCGGTCAGTTCCAGCACCTTGTGGACAAGGTGTCCCAGCAGGATCGAGTCGGCCTCGGGGACACGCAGTGTCGACGTGATCGCGGGCCCCTCGTGCACCGTCACCTGGGCCAGCTGGGCGAGTTGGACCAGGTCATCGCGCCCCAGTTGCTGGAGACGCTGTTCGACCAACTGTTCCAGTCGCGAGACACTGAGCCGCTCGTGGGCCGACAGGCGGTCCACAAACGACCGTAGCGACTCGGGCAGCTCAGCCGGTGACGCCTGTTCGACACTGTCTCGCAGTTGGCCCAGCGGCAGGCGTCGGGAATGGGCCGCCTCGGTGGGCGATTCCACCTTGGGCTGGCTCTGATGCACATGGATCTCGGGGATGTGGCGAGAGTATTTCGCAAGGATCGAACCAGTCGCGCTTCCGGGAGCCAACCGGGGTTGCCCAGTCCGCAGATCGAACCGTTCGTTGAGCAAACGCAGCCAGGGATGCTCGAGTTTCAATCCCCGGGGGCCCTGCAGCAGGGTGCCCGAGAGAATCAGCAGATCGGCCGCCCTCGTGGTGGCGACATACAGCAATCGCTGGGTTTCGGCCAGGGCCTCGTCATCCTCCAGCCCGGCGTAGACCAGGCGGCCCAGGTTCGGGATCTTGCGTCCGAATTTCTTGGGAAGTTCCACCAGGGGCCCGAGGCGTTCGTCGATGCGGGCCGTCTCCCGGTCTCCCTGCACCTTGCGGTTCATATCCGCCAGCACCACCACGGGGAACTCCAGTCCCTTCGACTGGTGGATGGTCATCACCCGCACCACATTGCTGCTTTCGGGATGCGTGGCGGCGAGCGATTCGCGGGGTTCCTCGGTCACCGCCTCTTGGAGGTGCCGGGCGAAATCGGACAGAGAGAACAGTCCCGCCTGGTCGAAATCGCGGGCCATGTCGATCAGCTTGCGCAGGTTCGCGAGTTTCCGTCCCCCCAGGAATTCCCCCAGCAGCGAGGCATCGTAGCCGGTCTCTTCGATCGCCCCGCGGAGCAGCTCGGCCACCGAGGTGCGGGCGGCCCGTTGCCGCAACGTGGCCAGAATCTGGTACGCCTCGCGCACCCGAACGGCGCTGCCCGGGTCGGCGGGATCGGCATCGGCCGGCAGGGTTGCTGGTTCCGACGCCGACTCTGTCCCCTCTGCAGCCGGTACTTCCGACAACGTTAGGGGAGCCCCCAGCAGACCCGACCGGTGCGCCACCACAAGTTCATCGTCGGTCAAGGAGAAGAAGGGAGACCGCAGCACCCCCACCAGGGCGACATGGTCGTCAGGTTCATGCAGCACCCGGCAGAGATTGACGATGTCATGAATCTCCTGCTGGGCGAAGAATGCCTTGCCCCCGACCACGTAGTGATCGATGTCCCATTCGCGCAGGGCGTCTTCATACAGCGGCACGTCGCCCATCGCGCGCAGCAGCACCACAATGTCGCGCGGCTGGGTGGTTCGCAGATGCCAGTCCCCTGCGGAGCTCCTCTCGCGGATCCGTGGAACATTGTCGGTCAGCAACTGCCGCAGACGCCGCGCGATCCAGTCGGCCTCGAGACGCCGCCGCTCGCGGGCGTTGGGCTCTTCTTCGTCCGACTCCTCCGAGGCCCCCTCGTGGCCTGTCCCGGTGACGAATAGAAACTCGATTGCCGGCGACCTGGAGACCTGCGGCGTCTGCGGGGTGAGCGGTTCGTACTCGCCCCCCAAGGCACCGTCGCACAGCATGTTGACAAAGTTCAGCACCGCCGGCTGACTGCGGAAGTTTCCCGTGAGGGGAAGTCGACCGGCCTGGGGCAGATCTCCCCGCAGTTCTCGGAAGACCTGCGGCTCGGCCCGGCGGAATCGGTAGATCGACTGCTTGATGTCTCCCACCAGAAACAACCGGCCTGTGGTCAGCTGATCGCCGCAGAGCAGCCGAACAATCTCGGCCTGTAGTCGGTCAGTGTCCTGGAATTCATCGACCATCAAAAGAGAAATCCCCGCGGCGGCGCGTGCCCGCACGGCCGGGTGATCGCGCAACAGGTCACGGGCCCCAGTCAGCAAGTCGTCGAAATCGAGCCAACCCTCTTCACGCTTGCGGCGGTCGTACTCAGCCGCGGCCCGGTCGACCACGCGCAGCGCGGCCAGACTGATGCAGGCCGAATCGAGCGCGGCCTCGGCGTCAGGCGCGATTTTGTCGGCCAGCTTGCGCAGACCCTCACGCACCTCCGTGAGCGCATTCTTGACCTCTTCGTAGATCTCTTCGCTCCGCCAATCGCGCTTGCCTCCCCCTCCCTTCACTCCCGCCGCGTCGGCCAGACGCCGCGCGTCGGCCTCCACATCGCGGGCACGGGCCAATCGCGGCAGTCCACTGCGCAACGTCTCGCAGCGCTCGGCCATCACCGCGTTGGTCGACTGATGTGCCTCGAGAAGTTCCCGCAGCGACGTCACGGCAGCCGACTCCACAAACTCCCGAATCAACCGGGGGACCACTTCGGAATTCCAGATCGCCTGCCAATGCGCGGCAAGTTGCCCCGGAGACATCTGCCGCCACTCGGCCCCCTCCAGTCGATAGCGCTGCGGAACGAGGTTCGCCAACCGCTGCAGGGTCCCCTCCCATTGAAAGGCCAGCACCAAAGCGAGCGCATCGGGGTCCCGTTCCACTACCAGATCATGCAGGGTACGGACTAGTGAATTCCAGAGAAATGCCGCCCCTGTGGTCTCGTCGAACAGACGCGATTGCGGATCAATGCCAGACTCCACGGCGTTCGAGCGCAGCAACTGCATGCAGAACGAGTGGATGGTGCTGATGCGGGCAGCGTCGACATCTCGAACCAGACGCTGCCAGTGCTCGACCTGCTCGCTGGGGCAGGTGGCCAAACGCTCGCGGCAGGTGCGGCGGACCCGCTCGCGCATTTCGCGAGCCGCCCGGTCGGTGAAGGTGATCGCCACCACCGTACTGAGGTCGACCGGGGGGGGAGCCGAGACCTTGCGATGCCCCTTGCCCGCGATGGGCTCGAGCGGGGCAATCTGTGCCAGGAATCGCTGCGTCAGGACAAACGTCTTGCCGCACCCGGCTCCCGCCGATAGTGCCACCGAGATCCCGCGGGCCTCAATCGCCTGTTTTTGTTCCGCTGTGTATTCGGGCATCGAGCGTTTTCCACCCCTGGGCAGATCCGGGTCGGCTAGATCCTGATCGGGGAAATCGCCGCCTCAACCAAGCTGGACATTACGATACAATTTCCATCGCCCGGCAGGCAGTCTGCGACCGGTCCAGCCCGAGGTCCTGTACCATTCCTTCGGGGACGGTTCACTTCGCTTCGGCCGCTGCCGATGGGGCATCCCACCACCACTGATTGGCTTGTTCCGGGGGGGCAGGCAGCCGTGGGATCAAACCCCCCTCGGCTATCGGGCCCGCCTCGGCCACCAACTCCTCGGGCCGCAACTCCACCCCCCCGCTGACCGTGCAGATCCACGCCCCCTTTTTTCCCAGCCGAACCTGCACCAAAGGAGAGGTGTGGCGGGGGATGGGCCCCTGCCAGATCTGGATTCGCGCCGAGTCCAGCAACAGACCAGGTCGCCAGGCCTGATCTGAGTTCTCGGCACGGTTCCGAACGATCTCGGCCGCAAGGGCGAGAGCCAGCAGATTCTGCAAGTCGGCGAAGACGGGCACCCGGGCCACCACGTCCGGGAGCAGCCGAGTGGCCAGCTCGGCGAACTGCGTCGCCTCGTGGGTGGCGGGGGTTGCAAGTTCGCCGTCGGCCAGTCGGCGGGCCGTCCGCACCTCCAGCAGCTGGGAATCAATCCGCCACGCCTCCCTGTCGTCCGACACCCGCAACGCCTGCGGGGTGGGGGCGAACCACCAGCGTTGTTGGGGCACTTGTCCCATCGCACCCCGCTGCGATAACAGATCGGGGAAAGACTTCCATGCTGGGACCGGGGGGGGATCATGCCCCAGTGCCAGCCGCTTCAACCGATAGTCGGCACTCACCAGTTTCTGAGCGAACAAGGTCTCGGGTGGAATGCCAAAGAGAGTGATGGCCTGCGGACCGGCCGCCTGTTCCAGCGCCCGCGCCAGCGTGCTCGCCCGCGAGGCTTCCATCCGTCGGTATTGACGCAGCAGACGTTCAACAGCCGTCAACCCGGCGGCCGTGGGATCGATGGAGCAGCCGATGAAATCGTCGGTCGGCTGATCGGGAAAGGCATACCGCAGCGCGACCACGAGATCGTCCAGTTCCAGCACTGGCCGCCCTCCTGGGGTGGCGACTGGGCGTCCAGTCTCGTCGGCCACCCACGCCCCAGCCCCACCCACGAGCCAGATGTCGTTAGTGTCGCGGGGGCAGAGTACCCAATCGATTTGAGACATCCCGGCCAGGAAGCGCAGGTCACCGGGCAGTTGCTCGCAGTCGAGATTCCCGCCCGCCGCCTGATGCCGGTCGAGGGCCACTTCAAGCCGTCGCAGGGAAATCACACGGAGTGTTGAAGTTCGGGCTGTTTCGGCGGGGGGTGAAGGGAGGGACTTACGAGCGGCTTGGCGTTCGTTCTCGCTCAAGGGTTTGGCCAACCGCACCTCACCCTTGGGATCAAACGCTACCCCTCCGACCTGACCATAAGTACGGGTTTGGACTCCCAGAACTCCGCTCCAGAATCCCAGCCACAGCCAGCAACACAACAACGGCCGACCGCTTCTGAGGTGCGGCACAAACAGCAGGGTGCCAGACATGTAATCACCTGTCGCAGAATGGCGAAACGAACTCGGTGGCTGAAAGTATACCACATCGCCAAGGTCGCGGAGGGTCAGACGTCATTCGGAGGTGGATACTGGGGCCCGTCGAAGCGCTGGTCCCGAATCCACCGGTGTTCAACACTCCAAGGCATAGTGGCGCAGAAGTTCGTCGAGCCCGGCGTGCAACCGGCTGCGGGGGAGCACCTCGTGGCAGCCCGCGCTGCGGGCCTCGTCGAGCAGGGCGGTAGCCACATGCGAACCAAACGCCACCACGGGAATCTGGCGACTGGTCTGAAACTGTTGTACCACTGCGGCCAATCCGGTTATTCCAGTCTGCAGATCGACCATCACCAGCCGCAGCCGGGGGGTGTCGACCGACATCGCCCGCCCCGGATCGGGAGCCGACAGAAACCGCAAACCGGCGGCAGCCGCCGCACCCGCAATGCGCGACTCAATCATCAGATCGCGCGTCAGCAATAACACGGCGGAGGCGTTTGGGTCGACCGGGGACGGAGAACTGCCATCAAGCGACAGGGGAATCATGCGGGGTCTGAACGAGTCGCAAACTGACCAGGGAAGTGCAATTCGGCAGAAGTGCCGACCTGAAGAATTGTAGAGGCGGTCGACCAACTCAGACACCAGCCAGCACTACGCTTGGACTCGGACCAGCACCC
The DNA here is from genome assembly GCA_903861195.1 of uncultured Planctomycetaceae bacterium. Lineage (GTDB taxonomy): Bacteria > Planctomycetota > Planctomycetia > Planctomycetales > Planctomycetaceae > UBA10511. The sequence goes on from CAIOTJ010000429.1 coordinate 26,773, forward strand.
CCCCAAAACAGCGCTCGGTTCCAGAGGGGGTCTCCACCAATAGGGCCCCCGAGTCGTCGATGCCGAGGCAGAGTCCCGACACGGTGCGGTCCCCCGCCTGCAGCGAGACCTGTCGGCCCGCCAGTGGGCAACGCTGCCGCCAGCCTTCGGGAAGCAGCGGATCGCCCTGGGCAAGTCCCTGGGCAAGCTCCGTGAACTCGCGCATCCAACCACACAGTACGCGCAGAGAATCGACGGCGGAGCCGGCGGTCGTCGTGGTACCGCCACTCTGTTCCGGGCCACCCAAAATATCGACCAGGGCGCAGGCTGTTCCCTGCAGTTCCGGGGGTGCGTTTCGCAGCGAGTTGTTCACATTGATCCCCATGCCCAACACCAGCCGGGGTGCGGTCGCCCCCCCGGGGACGGTTTCGACAAGGATTCCCGCCAGCTTGCGACCAGCCACATGCACATCATTGGGCCATTTCAACTGGGCGGTGGCCCCGGGCAGCAGCCGGTCGAGCTCGTGGCACAACGCGAGGGCCGCGACCAGAGATAGTCGGGGCCAGTGGGCGGGGGTCAGTGCTGGAACATCGGGACCCAGGAAATCCTGAGTGGGATCGAGCACCAGCGAAAAGGTCAGGGCCCCCCCGGTCGACCACCAGCGGTTTCCCCCCCGTCCGCGTCCAGCGGACTGCCGGTCGGCCCCAACAAGGGTGGGGGTCGGCAGGCTGACACTGCCGGCCAATTCGAGCGCCCGGGTGTTTGTAGAGCCGATTTCGGAATGCCATTCGACATGGGCGAACAGCCCCGAGCGGCGCAGGTCATCAAGATCCATCACGAATCAGAGGTGCTCCGTCAAAAGGCAAGCGGGGGCGGGTCACAGGGGGCCGAAGAACTGCTTTGGTAGAATGATAATTACATGTTGTTCAGATCCGCGGCGTCGGGCAATTCGAGACTGCGCCAACAGTACCAGCTGGCGATGGTAGCATACGGCCGCCAGGGAATGGCGAGTTGCTGCGCGGTTTGCCGGTCGGGCAACTGGGGCAATCCGTGGAGCCGCTTGAGCGCCGACCGAATGCCGAAGTCGTCGTGGGGAAACACATCGGTCCGACCGAGCGAGAACATCAGAAACATCTGGGCTGTCCAGACCCCAATCCCCCGAACCTGAACCAACTCTGAGATCACTTCGTCGTCGGTCATCCGGGCCATGCGGGAGAGTCGGACGTCTCCCGCGGCGACGCGGCTGGCCAGGTCGTGCAGCGAGCGGGCCTTCTGGGGCGACACGCCCACCGACCGCAGTTCGTCAGGGCTGAGTTTCAGGATCGACCCGGTGGTGACCCGCCGCGGTCTTAGCCGGTCGCGCAGGCGCATCTCGATCGAGCGGGCCGCCTTGCCAGAGATCTGCTGCGACAGGATTGACTGCACCAGCATTGGGAATCGGGCCCTCTTCAGTCGCAGTGCGAAGGTTCCGACCTGATCGATTACGCCACGCAGCACCGGATCATGGTGTCGCAGATGATCCACCCCTTGTCGCACCACTGCGGGATCCCAATCCATAAACCGCCACCTCTCCCAGGACGCTGCTCCAGACCCAAGTCACCCGAGTGCACAGGAACAATCCCCTCGACTCATCGGTTTGCTGCGAGGGGGGGCGTGAAGAGCCCCTGCATTACGCGCGTCGCGAACCCACAGCATCGACCGACCCCACCCCGCATCCAAATATTGTTTCTAGGCGGTGCTCTGCCCAGTGGAATGGGAGGGGAATCAGCCTGCTTTTTTAAGGAAGTGGCAGATCCGCTCGAAGTCTTCGTTGTTTGCGAAGTGAACCACCAGCTTCCCCGCCTGTTTTGCCTTGAGGCTGATCTCGACCTTGGTCCCCAGGGCGTCGCGGAGTTGGCGTTCGAGGTCGCGAACATGGGCCCCCCCAATCGATCCCCCCCGGGTGCGTCCCTTGGGCTTGTTTCCTCCGCCGGCGGTGGCGGCGAAAGGGAGCACATCGCCGGCAAGTAGCTTCTCGCGGACCACCTCCTCGGTCCGCCGCACACTCAGGCTTTCGGCCTGGATCTGGGCACACAGATCGACCTGATGGGATTCGACCTCCAGCGGCAGCAGGGCTCGGGCATGACCGGCTGAGATTGCCCCCCGCCCCAACGCCTGCTTGACCTGTTCAGGAAGCTCCAGCAACCGCAGGCAGTTGCTGATTGTCGACCGGTCCTTCCCCATTTTGCGGGCCAGTTCTTCGATCGACCCGCCGAACTTGTCGAGATAGCCCTGGAAGGCGGTGGCCTTTTCCAGATCGTTCAGGTCAGCACGCTGCACGTTTTCAACAATCGCCACCTCGCAGACCGATTTGTCGTCCATCTCGACGACGCGGCAGGGAACTTCGGCCAGGCCCACGCGACGCGACGCCAACAGCCGCCGTTCGCCGGCGATCAGCTGCCACCCTTCCGCCACCTTCCGCACCAACAGCGGCTGCAGCACCCCATGTTGGGCGATGCTCTGCACCAGCTCGGCCAGCTCTTCGCTGTCGAACTCGGTGCGGGGCTGGTAGGGGTTCCGCGCAATGCTGTCGACGGGAATCGGAACGTATTCGGTACTGCCTCCCGCCAACGCGGGGGTGCCCAACGCCCCCCCCCCCGGCCGAGCCTAGCGCCTCTTCGGTCACGGGAGACTCTCCCCCTCCCAGCAGAGCGTTTAGCCCCCGGCCAAGACGACGACGGGAGGCAAGTTGGGGATCGAGTGATTCGGGCAAGTTCATCTGTGCGTCTTCCATGACGAGTGTCCAGGCAACCAGGGGCGTGACAGTGCGAGCTCCCAGTCCCTTTCATTTCGTCGCGCAGACCAGCAGCGCTTCAGTAGAAGGGACGAGAATCCTTCCGATCCCGGGAAGACTATCCCCTGGCTGGAAGATCGGGCAAGACGAATTGGCCGCGGGAAGACTGCCCACCTCGTCCCGCGCTGGTCGTCTTGCGAGCGCGATTGACTTCCAGTTTGATTGGGCGACTGGCTGGACCGACGGTGCTGGGCAGGTCGTCCCGGGCCACTGCCGCGGTGACGCACCGCCGGTAACCAATCCCAGGGAGGCCAACTACCGCCAGCGGACCGCTGTTCGACGCAGACCGCTTCTCCCACTTACCGCCGCATCCCGCGCACCCCAACCGAACCCAACCTTGGGGATTAGTCAGACGGTCCAGTCCAAGCCAGGGCCTCGGGAGTTGGGCCGGACTCGGAATGGGGATTTGGTGTTGGGGATTTGGTGTCGACCACCCGTTGGCCATCTCCGAAAGCAGAGTCCGGGTGGTTGAATTCGCGCGGAGCCGATCCCTAGGGATTGGGGGCCGAGCCGACCCGCCAGACTTCGAGGTGATAGAGTCGGTCGAGACCGCCGTCGGTCACCGGCTGCCACGCCTCGTCCAGCCAGACCAACGGGGGGACGGCCAATTCGAGTTGGGCCACCGGTCGCCATCGCGCATCACCCGCTGGGGGTCCCTGGAGGCCGGGTTCATGTCGGCTGCGGTCTCCCAGAATGACAAAGGTGGGGGCCCGGTCGACTCCTGGCTTCCGGGTGAACTCCAGGTCCTGCACGGGCTGCACCACAGGCAGACCGTGCGCCCGCAGATGGAACACAAGGGCGGGCTCGGCATGGACGTAGATCAGGGCGTCGATCGGTTGCTCGTGCGAGATCGCCAGGCTCTGCTGGATCGCCTCGACGACTTGCCGGGCCCCGTCGGCCAATCCCCGCTGCGGATGGCCAAGCAGCCAGTCTCGCTGCCAGACGCGGCTTGTTGCCAAAGCCGCTACCAGCAGGAGACCCACCGCCCCCAATCGGCCTAGCCACGACTGCGAACCTGCCCGGATTGGTGTGTGGCTGTCCGTCTTGGACATCAACCAGCCTGCCACCCAGGCTCCCGCTACGAGCCAACTGGCCACCAGCCACGGCAACGTCAGCCGTGGATAGGGGGTGTAGCCGGGCGTCGCAATGGTCAATGAGACCCACCAGGCCAAGAGCAGCCAGACTGGGAACTCTCTCCAACGCGACCAACCCGCTCGTCGAACCAAACAAACCAGCAGCGCGATGGCCGCCAGACAAGTGATGGGCAGTGTGCCGAAACAGAGTCCTCCCGTTGCCAGGAGTGACCACCCCCAAACAGGGACGGAACGCCGGGGGGCATTGATCCAGAGCAGGGTCAGCCCTAACAGCCAGGCAATGCGGCTGGGGAAATCTTCCAGAAACATCAGTGCTTCGAATTGGCGGACAACACTGGCCGCCATTCCCGACCAGCCCACAAGGTATCTGCGGTGGTTGGCCGCCACCACGCTGTAACCTCCCACCGACTCCAACCCCCACAGGCAGGGGAGCCAGAGCCCGACCGCCAGAGTCAACAAGAGCGCCACCCGCCAGACCACGCGCCCCAACGCGGGAGTATCGCTGGTTTCACGTGGAACGGAACCGTGGTCAAAACCCTTGACCCCCGAAAGCGCAACCTCGGCAGCTTGGGGTGATGAGGACTGTTCCGCGATTCGAGATCCGATACTGTCAGCAGACTCGCGACCCGCGTCATTTCCAGGGGATGCGATGGCAGCGAGATGAACCGCTTGTTCGACATGCGGCAACTCCTCCTGACTCTGGTCTGCCACAGTAGGTGCCAAATCACACTCCCCCTCAGTTGCCTCCGTGGAGCGAGTCGCCGGGGGCGCGCTGGTTTCACGTGAAACGCAAGCCAGGTTGGTCCCGGGTGCAGGAGTTTCTGCCGATCCTGCCCCCGTCGGTTCGCACTGCCAAATCGCACCGTCCAGGTTGGAGGGAAGCGTCCCCGCGATTCCAGCACCGTTCGACCCATCGGTTCCCGGAGTGGCAGCCTGACCACACCCATCGCCCGCGGTGATGGGGTCGAGAGAACTAATCCCCGTCGTGGCGGCTGCAGTCGAAGCTCGAGCCGTTCCACGTGAAACGGCGTCCGCAAGGCCTGCAGATCCCCCGGGCGCTGTCGAAGAGGGACGAGTTACGGACTCAGGAGCAAACCCATCCGACCCGACCCCCACGGTGTTCTGGTTCTCGGAACTGGTTGATGTGCTTGCGGCGGGAGTCGGGCGGAGAGCCGTTCCACGTGAAACGGCGTCCGCCAGACCTGTGGGGCCCGAGACTGCGGGCCCGGAGGCAAGTGGCGCGGACGGCGGTGGGGTGAATACCCGTTGGACTGGATGGGAGACCGACTCCCCGTTGTCGAGAGCTGGAGCGAGATCGCAGGCAGGGGAGGTGGGACCCGTTTCACGTGAAACAGACTCCACCCGAGGGGCGCTACTGTGGACATTGATGGCTGTTTCACGTGAAACGCCTCCTCCTTGAACTCCCCCCACGGTCGTTTCACGTGAAACGGGTGCCGCTCTTGTCACTGCAATCGCGTGGGGCGCTGGCTTCGGAACAGCTTGCCAGCCCGATTGGGTCGGTTTGGAGGCTTCCTCGGGTTGGCTGCCCCCGCGAGGAATTCGCCCAATAACCGGATCGTCCCGATCAGTCCAGCTTGCCGGACCGTCAAGGTGGGGGTTTGTTTCACGTGAAACGGGTTCGAAGGCTGCCCGGGCGGCCAGTCCCCCGGGGCGAAACAGCAGCCAGGGAACCACTGCCGAGCTCCAGATGGCCAGCGGGAGCCACCCGTTGTACTTGGTCCACCAGGCGAGGGCGGCACACCCCGCCGCCGCGAACCACCGTCGACTTCCTCCCCGCTGGATCCATTCCCCCCCGAGGTAGACCGCCGCTGTCAGAAACAGGCACAATGGGGCGTCGGTGAGGGCGGTGCGGGAGAAGTAGGAATGCGGACCCGACAGGGCCGCCAGGGTTCCGGCCAGCAGCCCTGCCGCCGGACCAAACCACTGCCGCCCCACCCACCAAACCAGAGGAACCAGCAGGCAACCACAAATCAGCCCGGGCAGCAGCGGGGCACTCCCAGTCGCCCCTCCCAACGAAATCGAGAGCTCAATGAGGGCTGGAACCAACGGCGGGGCATAGAGGTGCCGGGCGGGATAGGCATAGTCACTCTCGGGCCCGAACCAGACGTTGGAGGCATAAACCCCCTCATCGAAATGGGCCAGAGCCACCTGCGACACGCCGCCCCACCGCAGCGCAATCCCCAATAGGGTGATCATTCCCGCCAAGCCCACTTCGCGCGGGGAGAGGGGGAACGATTGCTGGCAGACCGCAGCCCGAGGACCAGACGACGCAGCCATGGAGGGGAGAGGAAGACAACCGGGCACAAGGGATCGTGACCACGGAGGATATCAGATTCTTGGCTCGTGTCGGCACCAGGGGACTGGCACTGGGAAAATTGGCGTGCGGCCGGGCCACACCCACCTGGGGCGAAAGCGCCTAGCGCCGAACCCTTGGATTCTCTCGCTGGTACGAGTCACTCTCGAGGAGTCCCCGGTCTGCCGGTCCGGCGGGTGGCGAACCAGTCGGCTTCGCCACAGCTGAGGAACGAGCTTTCGAACGGACAGCTCCCGGAACACTCCGCTCCCCGCCAATTGAAGATCTCCCGGAAGGTTCCTCGTATTTAGGGCCACGACGAAAGAATGCTGGCGAACTCGGCCGCGAGGCCTCAGCCGAGGTGGGGACCGAATCCCCTGGCTCCACGGGAGGCGGTACCGGCCGCTCCTCCAGCGATCGCTCCTTCGCGGGCTGATCTTCCAATGGCGGATCATCCACCCGTGAACCCTCCCCCGTGCGCTGCTCCTCAGCTGACTCGGACGATTCGGACTCAGCGGTGTTGTCGGCAACCACCTCGTCCTCAGTCAGGGGAGCCATGCGATTGGGAAGCGAAATCGATTCCACTCGCAATTTGTATTGGACCGGCTGTTGATCGCGGAGATCGTCGGCCAGAGGTCCCGCGGGGGGAGTGATGACTACCTGATGCGTGGCGTCGAACTTGCGGCCATCGACAGGCTTCAATCGGGCCACCACCGTCAGCCGTTCGCCTTGGGGAATTGACTGCCACGGGACCCGCACCAGAAAGCCCGATCCCAGCAGTCCCCTATGCCAGAGCGCAGCCACTTCATCGCGCGGAATCGACCAGGATCCCAGTTGCTGCTGCTCGCCCGATTGGGAGAGGTCGAGCAGTTCCAATTCGATGTCTCCCCCCAGCTTCACCAAGTCGCCATGCTCGTCGACCGGAGAGAGCAGAACAGTCAGTCCCTCATCTCCCGGCGCGGGGTCACTGTCCCAGCCCCCTGTCATCAATGAATTCAAGGTCAGCTTGGATGCGCGATGCAGCGCCTGCGATTGCTCAGATGGGAGGGTCTGCCGACCTGATTTGGCCAGTTGCGACCGCAGACTGTCGGCATCCGACTGGGCGACCCGCAGGTCGGTCTCGAGGCGCGTCAGCCGATCTTCCAGAACCATACGCAGGTCCTCCTGCTGGCGCAGTTCCGACTCGAGGGCTTCGAGGTTCCCACGCGCGGCACAACCGGCGAGAGCCAGCAGACCCAGCAGCACTCCCAGAGCACGGCAACAGGGCATAATGCGCGGAACAGAGACCGGGACCGACAACCGCCGGAAAGGAAACGGGCCGGGAGAGTACCATGCCTCGTCGGGGGCGTCACTAGGAGTTTGTGACGACCTATCTCGCCCAGTCATCCCGTCCGACCGCGATTGTCTGCCCCGTTGGTCCAGTTGGTCGGGTACCGGAGTGGGGCCGACTGGCACCCGGTACAACCGGCGTTCATTGCGGGGGACTCAACTGGGGTCGATCACCCGAATCTGCAGTGGGCGTTCGAAGGCCTTCTCGAACGACTTGGCATGGTTCCGCACCTCCCACAATTCCAGGTGACAGTCACGTGCGGGGGTCAGTTCGAGCAACACCGCCTTGGAATCGATTGGCCGGAACCGGGCTCGCGCAACGGACTGCAAATGGCTGCGGTCGAGGCTCTCGGCAATCCGCAGGAATGAGCAGAGCACCTTCACGGTTTCCCGGGCCGCCTTGTCGAGCATCGCGTACTCGGGATGCTTCATGCGGGGAAACGCCTTGTGATGAAACAGCACGGTCGTCGCGATGATGGTCAGCTCGGTCTGATCAAACCCCAGCAGGTCGGCGTTACGGATAAAGTAGTAGGAGTGCACGCGGTGCTGCGAGTAGCTGAGGAAACCACCGATATCGTGCAGAAGGGCCGCATGTTCGAGCAGTTCGCGTTCCCAGTCTCCCGCCTGGTGAATTCCCAGTTCCCGCGCCGAGTCGAACAGTTGCCACGCCAGGCTGGCGACGTGGCGGGCGTGCGTCTCATCGAAGTTGCAGCGCCGCCCCAGCTCGAGCACACTCCGCTCGCGGAAGGAGACCAGTTGAAATAGCGGAGCGTCATCCGAGCGTTGCAGCCAGTCGATCGGCAGCCCCTCGCGCAGGCCCCGTTCCGACAGCTGGAATCCCGGGACGTTCAATTCCTCGAGCAGTGTCTCGAGCACAGCCGCCCCGGCCACGATGATGTCGGCGCGCTCGGGGTTGATGCCCGGCACCTCACGCCGGCGTTCCAGCGGCATTCCACACAGCATCTTCACGGTCTCGCGCAGTTGCGCCCTCGTGATGAAGTCTCCCTTCTGCAGGCCCCGCTTGGAGATCATCCGCATGGTGATCTCGGCCAGGTTGCAGGCGGTTCCCGAACTGGCGATCGCCTGCTCGATGGGAAATGTCCGCAGCCGCTGCAGGGTGCGCACCGACCGCGTCCGCACGTAGCGCTGCAGCCGGGCGTACTTCTTGGCCGAGACCGGCCCGGTGTCATCCCGGCGGAAGAACATGCTGGTCAGCCGGATCGCTCCCAGTTTCAGCGAGTCGAGAAACCGGTACTGCGTCTGGTCGCCAATGATCGTCTCGGTGCTGCCGCCGCCGATGTCGATGAACAGGGTCTGCCGGGAACCGAGGTTGGCCCCGCTCGAGACCCCCAGATAAATGAGCCGGGCTTCTTCTTTGCCCGAGATGACCCGCACGTCAATCCCGGCGATGCGGCGCAGATGCCGGACGAACACGGCGCGGTTCTCGGCATCGCGCGTGGCCGAGGTGGCGACGGCGATGATGCGATCGGCCCCCCGCGAGCGGGCGATCTCGGCGAATTTCGCGCACACCAGGCTGGCGCGACGCATCGCCTCGGGTTGCAGCCGGTTCTTGCGGAACTCTCCCTCTCCCAGACGCACCGTTTCCTTCTGCTCGGTCAACACGGCGAACGAGTGATTGGGATAGAACCGCACGAGCAACAGCCGGATCGAGTTCGTGCCAATGTCGAGAAACCCCACGCTGTGTTCCCCGGTGGCGGCAACCGGTGTTTCGGGAAGGGGCGCGGTGGGCATGCGGGGAGGCGGGCTTCAGCGGAAAGAGGGAACGGGAGGCAGCGGCACGTCAACACGCCAGCATACCATGCGTGGATGGCGGACCGGTATTGGGACCCGCTTGAAACCGGTCGAGACGAACCGGGACTGTGCGCCTCGCGATTTGGCGACACCGAACGGTGTGAATGACCTCAGACGGCGCGGTGCGGCGGCGGACGATCGACCGGTCGGCGCATCACTTCGCGCCAGCAGTACTGGCGGCCGGGATGCTCGGCCGGTTCCCCCAGTACCAGAGAGAGCAGAATCGCCAGGGACACCCCCACCACACAGGGAACGACAATCGCCCAGTAGGGAGAAAGATGGTCGGCCGCGCCCGTCAACGGTTTCCAATAACTCCATACAATCGAGACCACCAGGCAGAACAGCACGGCCGGGATGGCCGAGCGTGCCGTCGCGCGGGGGACGAACATTCCGATGAAGAACAATGCGGCGAGCGGGCCGAGGAACAGATTGAACGCCCGTGGCATGAGGTCGACAATGTTGAACTCATACTCGCGCGAGACAATGGCAATCACCAGGGCGAACCCGATGCAGACCAGCCCCAAGAACACGGTCAGCCAGCGGGCCATGGACAACTGCCGAGCCGCCGACTGCCGGTCTCCCGGCTCGTCGCGAAAGAAGTCGGCAATGGCGACTGCCGCGATGCTGTTCACCCCGGCCACCAGGGTCTGCATCGCGTCGCAGAGAAAGTTGGCCAGGATCAGCCCGGCACATCCCATCGGCAGTTCGTGTGAGTAGAAGTAGGGCATCAGTTTGTCGCCGGCGTCGCGGGCAGACATCCCTTCCGCCAGCCGTTCGGGCCGAGTGGTGTAGTAGTGCAGCAGGGCCAATCCCGACAGTCCCAGCAACAGGCCGATCGACAGCGACGACAGCATGTTGACGATGTAGCTGCGGGTTGCGGCGTAGGCACTGCTGGTCGAACTGTAACGCTGCAGCACCACCTGATCCGAGGCGTGCGTGCAGATCTGCCAGAAGAACCCGTTGATGGCCACGGTGCCAATCGTCATCCGCACGCGGGGATCGAGGCTGAACCAGGGGGGGCGGGTATGGGCGCTGTCGATGGTCGAGGCGGTCTGCCACCAGCCGGCCGGGCTGTCTCCCGTGGTCAGCCAGACAAACACGACAATTCCCAGCGCCCCGCCAAACAGCATCAGTGCCTGCAGGACGTCGGTCCAGATGACGGCCTCGAACCCGCCGAAGAACGCATACAGCGTGGCAGCCAGACCCAACACGATGATCACGGAATAGATGTTCCAGCCTGCCATGGCCGAGAGGGCCAACGAGCCGCTGTACATCACCATCGAGATCCAGCCGAGGCGCAGCAGGAAAAACAGCCCGCTCCCCAGCCGGCGGGCGGAGCGATTGAACCGCAGCTCGAGGTAGCTGTAGGCGCTGGTCAGCCGCAGCCGCATGAAAAACGGTATGAACAGTGGAATGACCATCAGCATCGCCAACGGCCATCCGAGATACGTGCCGAACACGCTGACGCCGTTCTTCACCATCTCGCCCGTCAGGCCCAGATAGCTGATGGACGAGAGCAGGGTCGCCATGATCGACAGCCCCACCGCCAGCCAGGGCATCTGGCGATTGCCGAGGAAAAAGGTCTCGGTGTCTTTCTGCCGGCGGGCCGACCAGACCACGATGGCGGCGGTGGCCAAGAGATAGGCCACCACCATGCCGTAGTCCAGCAGGCGCAAGCCTCCCGCAACAGAGGTCGTACTCGCGTCAGCCAACAGCGAGGGTGCCATGCGGTCTCCCGGGGGTGAACGGATCAAAACAGTCCGATCTTATCCGAGCGGCTCCGCTGGCAAAACCAGCCGCCCCGGGGAAGCGCCGACTTTCCCCCGCGTTGGCGGGCTGGCTATTCTGATTCTGTCGATTCTTCCCAGAACTTCTGCCATTCAGGTCCCGCATGCGCACCGTGATCTCTGCCGACGAACTGCGGACGGGAATCGCGAGTTTGGCCCGCCGCCTCGAGACCCACTACCAGGGCCAGCCCGTGATGATCGTGGGCCTGCTCAACGGCTCCCTGCTGTTTCTGGCCGATCTGGTTCGCGAGCTGCGCATCCCGGTCGAGTACGACACGTTGCGGGTCTCGGCCTACCGGGGAGAGGCCACCACCGCCGGCGCGGTGCGTGTCGAAGTGGGGCACGTTCCCCCGGTGCGGGGCCGACACCTGTTGCTGCTGGATGACATCCTCGACACCGGCGCGACTCTGCAGGCGGTGACAGAACTGGCCCGGGGTTGGGGAGCGCTCTCGGTGCGGACCGCCGTGCTGTTGTGGAAACGGGACCGCACCCGGGCCGGGTTCTTGCCCGATGAGTACATCCGCGAAATTCCCGACGTCTTCGTCGTGGGGTATGGCCTCGACTACAATCGAAAGTACCGGCAACTTCCCAAGATCGTGGAATTCGATCCGTCCATCCCGGCGGCTCGCCAAGGCCTTCCGTCGTGATCAGGACGAACCGGGATTCCGTCATGCGTTGGTCTGCGGCCACCACCTCCGGCCCGGCTCTCCTGTTTTTTTCGCGAGTCTTCGCTCATGTCGAATGATCAACCGGTGTTTGAAGAAGAGATCCAGCCCAAGAAGGGGATGAGCACGACCGCCAAGGTGGTGCTGGTGATGCTGGGGGTGGGAGGGGTGGCGATGCTGCTGTGTTGCGGCGGCCTGTTTGGGGCAGGGGTCTGGCTCAAGCGGACCGTTGATCAGGCCCAGGTGACCAACCCGGTGGAGGTGGAACAACTGGCTCAGGAGATCGCTTCCATCCGACTTCCCGAGGAGTACCGTCCTCAAATGGGCTTGCAGATCCCCATACTGGGAATGCGGATGGCCATCTACAACCGCACCGACAGTCCCCAGGCGATGGCGATGCTCATGGAAAACAACATGGGTATGAATCCCGCCGATTCCGCCCAGCGCGATCAGATGCTCAGTCAAATGAAGCAGCAGATGGGAATGCAGGGAGCGGACCTCAGCGAGACTGAAGTCCGTGAGATCGAAGTGGCCGGGCAGAAGGTTCCTTTCCAGTTCGGCACGCTGACCAAGAATGGAGTCAAGCTGCGGCAGGTGATGGGTTTCGTCCCGCTGAACAAGGGACTGGTGCTGGTCACCATCGCCGCCCCAGTCGATGACTTCGATGACGATGCGGTGGTTGCGATTCTGCAATCGATCGGGGAACCGGGGACAGCGGCCGACAACGAGGCGGCTTCCGGCTCGCCCTCGGCAACTCCCACGGGCGAAACCGCAACACAGCCTTCCCCCGCCGGCGACAACGCGGGGGACAATCCCCCACCTGTCGACGAACCGGTCGAAGCCGAACAGCCCGAACCCGCCAGTGTCCCTCAATAAGTCCCCCGGTCAACCGGGGTTGTCGACCCAACCGGACCTTGATTGGTCGGGCCGGTTCGTCGCAGCCCACTCCGATTCCTGCCCCCTGCGTCAGGACCGCCGCATGTCTCACTTGGCTCGTTCGATCCCGGCCCCCCGGTTGCCGAAGGTGGGGGGACTGGTGTTCTCCACATTGTGGTTGACCTGCACGCTGGCTCGTCTCGCATCGTCCCAAGATCAGCCCACGGGGTCGGCAGCCGAGACGCGGCAAACCCAGCGTGCGGCGCTCGAGCCGTTCCAATCGCTGGTGGGAGGCTGGCGTGGCGTGGGCCAGCCCAAGCGCGGTTCGAACGTGGGTGCCTGGAGCGAGACGGCCGAGTGGGTCTGGGATTTGAAGGGGGAACAGGGCCCGGCGCTCTGCGTCGAGTTTGCCGGGGGGAAGCAGTTGCAGTCGGCCCGGCTCGGGTTTGATCCCGACAAAAAAGAGTATCTGCTGGAGGGGAAGCTGGCCGACGACGAAGTCCGGAGGATGACGGGAGTCCGGACGGGGAACCGGCTGGTGATGGAATCGAAGGCCGAGGATCAGACCGTCCATCAAGTGACCCTGACGCTGCTGAACGACAAGCGGACGCTGCTGCTGTATCAGACCCGCACGCCGCGGGCGACGCAGTTCACCCGCGTGGCCGAGGTGGGCTACACACGCGCCGGCACCCGGCTGGCCGAAGAGGGGGTGACCGGGCGCGAGTGCATCGTCACCGGCGGGTTGGGAACCCTTCAGGTCGAGTACAAAGGAAACAAGTACTGGGTCTGCTGCACCGGCTGCCGCGAGGCGTTTGTCGACGACCCCGAGGGAGTTCTGGCCGAGGCGGCGGCCCGGGCGAAGAAACACCCGTAAGCTGGCCCCTGGTCGAGGCCGCAGCCAGGGATGAATCAGTGCCTCTGACGCAGCGCGAACCGAATTGGCGGAGTGAACGGAGGCGGAGATGACCCTCTTGACACGGCTGATTGAGACGGTGCTGCTGCTGGGGGTGCTGCTGTTTTGCCTGTTCGGCTTCCTGGCGACCTTCGAGCCGCTGGATCGCACGACCCAATGGCTGTGGAGAGTCATCTACGTCCTGGTGGGGATCGCCTCTCTGATCGGCGTGCTTCGTCTCCTGGGGAAGCGCCGTGCAACAAAAACACCCCCGGGACGGGATCGTCCCGACCGGAGGTGAGTGCTGGTGGCCGACTTTACAGCGTCATCGCCTCGACTGCGGCGACGAAGCGACCGGTATCGCTCTCGAGGAACGATCCAATCACCTCGAACACCGAGTCACTGAAGCCTCCGACGTTCAGGATGTCCGGACGCTCGGGAGCCTGCATGGTGCTGTACGGCTGCAGGTCAATGCAGATCAGCTTCGGGCTGGGGATCTCCGCACCCCGCAGCTGGAACTGGTTCTTCAGGAACTGCTCCCACTCCGTCATCACCCCGGTCGAACCGTTGGCTCCGTACTGGTGTGGCCGTCCCTGAAAAACCCAGCTCTCGTTGTCGCTCACCAGGACGACACCGGCCAGCTTGCGGTGGGACTGCTTCGCCACGGTGATCGGCAACGAACAGTCCGTTCCACCCCCACCATAATTCGCCAGGCGTTCGGCCAGGCTCAGGATGGAGTCGGAAGCTTCGAACCGCTCCTCATATGCCCGCGTGTCGAACGGAACCAGCAGGCTGTCGGGATTGCGCCGCAGCAGCGCCGCCGCCACGAGGGCCGCGACGTCGACACACCGCATCCGCGACGTGCTCCCGGCACCACGGTGCCCCGTGATGGGGGAACTCATGGATCCCGACGTGTCGAGACCAATCACCACCGGTCCAGGCAACTCGGGAACGTTTCCACAGGCGATTTCGGCCGCCTCATGCAGCGCCCGCTTGATCTTCTGGGGAATCTCATCCGACACGTTCAGATAGGCCGAGAAGTACTGATACGGGAACTGGCGCGAGCGCCGGATCTCGTCCTTGTCCTGCAGCCGCGCGGCCACTTCGTACACCATCGCGGTGTCCTCGAACACACCGTGCCGGTGCAGCGTGTTCAGATTCATCCGCAGCGCCTGGGGACCCATCTTGCGGGCGATCGCCTTCCACACGGCCGGACCCTTGGCCGTGTCGGCCAGCAGATCCCATCGGGCGTTCAACGTCTCCAGCAGCCGAACCTGATCCTTGGCCGTCTCCGCGGCGCGGAACGCCGCCAGCAACCGGACCTGCTCGGGCAGATCGGCCTCCGTCGCGGGAGCCCACTTCACCGGTTCACGATTGGTCAACCAGCCGAACAGCGCCCGCCGGCTGTTGTCGACCGGCGTGGGCCGCGCCAGCCGCAAGACGTCCCGCAGGCTGGGCTTGTCGCCAATCGATGCGGAGACCAGCTTGTCCACAGAAGCCGAGTTCAACCAGCGCTGGAACGCGCGCTGCGGCGAGCCGGACAGGCTCTTCTTCCCGAACTGACCCGAGCGGATCATCTGCAGCAGCGTGCGCAGGACCCGGCCATTGTCGATGACACGGCCGAAGACCTGCTGGAACAAAGCCGGATCACGGGACGCCAGCGAGGCAACCAGCGCCGCGGGCATGTCCTTCAGGAACGCCCGCTCGCGGCTGTAGATCGCCAGCTTCGCCAGGAACAGGTTGTCGTCCACCTGGGCGATCAGCGACCGCAGCGTCCCGAGCTGGGTCTCGCCGTCGGCGTAGAACGTTCCGTTGAAGCATCCGGTCGCGGCGAACTGCGCGAGGGCATGCCGGGGTTCCCGCAGATACGCCGGTCCCCCGGCCTCGTTGCGGGCGGTCGCCTGGGGAGGGCGGGCCGTGATGCTTGTGAACAGCTTCTGGTTGGCCATGAAACAGGGCCTCCGATGAACAGGGCTCGACGAAGGAGGGGTCGTCGCCACAGGGCCATTCCGAACGTGCGTTCGGTACGGACCGTCAGGCGATCGCCAGTCGAGCCGACCACAACAAACCGCCATGGCCACACGGCCAGGGCGGGTTCCTTCCAGAGAGGGGCGATACAGCAACTCGGGCGGTGCGTGCCGACCGAAGCTCACGCTGGCCGCCGGGCCAATGCGTGATGCGGCAGTTGGCCGCCGGCTGGCCGGGGGTCCTTGCGGACTCTCTGCGGCTACGAAGAAAAGAGCGGAATGACGAGGAATATGATCAGAGGTGTCATTTTAAAGAATGGACTCCGATCAGTCAGTCACTCCGTTTGTCCGAATGATTTGGCGGGAAATGAGGTTTGCATGGGTGGTTGTCATACTCCACTGGGGGCGTGGCCCGCGCGGGAACGCGGGTCAGCCGAGGGCTCACCGGGGTGTCGTTGCGACGTCCCGGGCAAAAAGAGGAAAACGGAATGACGAGGTTGTTGGTCAGAGGTTTTTTTTTGAAAAATGGACTCCGAACAGGCAGTCATTCCATCTTTCGCGGCGTCACGCCGTGCGGGTTGAAGCAGGGCAGTGACGGGATGCGGGGTGGTCAGCCTCTGTCGGCTGACCATGGCAGGTGGTGTGAGGGAGCGAACTCCACAGTGTGACGAGGGTTTGGTCAGACAATGTTCTTCCATTTAAACTACAGCCCTCCTGAAAAACAGGGTGGCTGGTGGGATTCGAACCCACACCCCTTGTTGTTAAAAATATGGATTCCAACCGGGCAGTCAAACTGTGTTTCGCATCAGGCTCCCAAGGGGTCGTGTGATTGTTGGGCACCCGGCTCGATCGCACCACCTCACTTGCGTGACTGCGGGTCGATTCGTGTCGGGTATGTCAATCAGACATCCGAAAGCGCGGCATGGTTCAGCTATTGTTTTGCGCGATCTGGATGTTGATCCACGGCTCAATCGACCGTACGCCCTCCTCGTCCGCAACCCTCACACCCGCGGCTGCACCAGTTTCCCGTCGCTGACCTGGTCGCCCGGGTGGATGATGACGGTCTCGGCTTCGGACAGCCCCTCGAGCACCTCGGCAAATCGACCGTTCTGATGGCCGATCTTGATGAGTGTTTCCAGAGCCCGCCCTTCAATCACTCGGAAGACCGCCCATGAGTCTCCCCGGCGGAACAACGCGCTCATCGGCACCTGCAGCACATCGGCCCCCTCCCAGACGGAGATGCGGGCCTCGACCCGGAACTGATCGCCCAGCGTCTTGGGGACCTGGGTCCGGTCAGGAAAGTCCACAATCACGTTCACCCGCTGCTCTTCGACCCCCAGGGCCGAGATCTTCAGGAATCCCGACGGCTCGACCAGTCGTACCCGCCCCTCCAGCGGTTGATCGCCCCCCCACTGCTCGAGCGACACCCGCGCCCCGGGGACGATCTTCACCGCGTCGGCCGAGAGCACATCGACCTCGACTTCCAGATCGCTGGGATCCCCCAGTTCGAGCAGGTTCTGACCCGGGGCGACCACCGCCTCGCTCTCCTGCATGACGCGCAAGACTTGAAACGTTCCCCCCGGCACAGTGACTGGCGGTGCCCGCAGGGAGAACAAGAACTCATCGTCGGGCATGTCGCTGGCCGAGCCGGGCCGCGTACGCAGCAGGGCCGCCTCGGCCTGTTCCAGTTCGAATTCGCTGATTTCCTTGCTGTGCCGGGCGACGCGGTATTCTTCGGTCTGCGTCCGCTGCAGCATCACCTTCAGCTCGTAGTCGGTGGGAGAGATCGCCTTTTTTCGAAACAGCTCGACCGCGCGGGCGTATTCCGACTCGGCATGATCGAGCGCCACCTTGGCCGCCTCGAGGGACGAGTTGGCCCGCTCGACCGCGCTGCGGGCTCCCTTGACCCGGGCCTCGGCCTGCGCCACCGCCCGGGGATCAAGCAGGGCGGGGTCCGAGGGTTCGATGGTGGTCAGCAAATCGCCCGGCTGCACGTGCGCGCCGGGCTTCATCCGGATGCGCCCCAGCTTCCCCGCGAGGGGGGCCGAGACGATGTAGCGTTCGCGGATGCGCGTGCGGCCATCTTCGTCGACCGTCACCTGCAGGGGGCCGCGGGTCACGGTCGACAGATCGACGAAAACCGGCTTGGGCAGGAAAGAATACACCAGTCCCCCCGCCAGGCCTCCCAGCAGCAGCAGTCCCACGAATCTCTTGATCCAGCGTTTCAGCACGATGGGACTACTCCCGAGTCTTGAGAACGGCAATCAGGTCGAGCCGGTCGAGCTGGCGGCGCACCACCAGCCCCGAGATGACCGCCGAGACCAACACCATCAACACCGAGATACCAATCGTGCGGGGGGTCAGCACGAAGGGAATGCGGTACATCTCGGAGTTGAGGAAATAACAGACCAGCCGGGCCAGCCCCAGTCCCAACGCAATCCCCAGCGGAATGGCCGCCAGGGTCAGCACCGCCAGTTCCCCAAGAAGAATGAAGCTGATCTCCCCCCGTGTCAGGCCCAGCACCCGCAGGCTGGCCAGTTCGCGCCCCCGTTCCGAGAGGGCGATGCGGGCCGTGTTGTAAACCACGCCAAACGCGATGATGCAGGCGAAGATCACGTTGAAAAACTGCATGTGCAGCATGTTGTCCATCACGGTGTGCCGGAAGTTGGCGATGGCAATGCTCTTGATCGACACCGCCGCCGCACCGGGCATCTGTTTGATCTTGTCGTACATCGCCTTTTCGTAGCGGGGGTCGAAGGCGACGTTCACATCCGAGAACGAATTGCCCTCGCGCATCAGGCGGTTGAGCGCCCGCAGGTTCATGTAGGCGAAGGTTCCGAGGTTCTCGGTGATCAGTTCCCGCACGGGCACCTGCACCGTCTGCCGGGTTCCCTGCAGAAACTGGATTGTCAGCAGGTCCCCGACACCCACCTGCAGCACCTCGGCCAGCTTGGAATTGATCACCAACCCTTCGCTGGGCAGAGGCACCGTGTGCCCCCGCTCGTCGATGAGATTCGACATGGTGGAATCTTCGGGAAGTCCCTGAATCAGCGTGCGGCGCTGGATCTGGCCCGAGAGAATGCGGGCCACCACCAGCTTCCGCGGTTCGACCTTCAGCACCCCCGGCAGGTGCTCCAATTCGTGCACTCCGCGCCACGAGGCGCTCTCGTACAGATTGATCCGCAGGTGCTGCCGCTCCACGACGTCGAACTGCACCTGCACGAGGTGATTGAGCGAATCGGCGGGAAATCGCCCCAGCATCTGCACGGCGACCGACACGGCCAGCCCCGCGATCGACAACAGCGACTTCACCGGGCGGCGTTCGATGTGCCGGATAATCATTCGGGCCGGTTGCGACAGCCAGCTGGAGAACCCGATCCGCTCGACCAGCGTGGGGCGGTACGAGGCGGGGGGTTCGGGGCGCATCGCCTCGGCGGGAGGCAGCTTCACCGCCCGCCGGATCACGTTCAGCGTCCCCACCGCCGCCGCGAACAGACTGACCAAAAACGACAGGGCAATGACCCAACCCGGCAGCGAAAACAGCAGCAGGGGGAACTTGTAGAAGTTTGCGTAGAGGTCGGTCATCTGCCGCCCCAGCACGCTCCCCCCCGCGCACCCCAGCAGCACCCCCACCACCACCACGAACAGCACCAGTTTGAAAAAGTGCAGCCCCACCTCGAGGTTGCTGTAGCCAAACGCCTTCAGCACGGCGATCTGGTCGCGCTGGAGGGCGATGATTCGCGACAGCACGACGTTCAGCAGAAACGCGGCCACCGACAGGAACAGCGAGGGGACAATTGTGCCCATTTTCTCCAGCTGTTTGATCTCGTCGGAGACAAACCGGTGCGAGATCTGGTCGCGCCGATTGTGGGCCCCCAGCCCGCCGTAGGGCTCGAGCAGCCGGTCGAGGTCGTCGATCACCGTCGCCTCGTCGGCCCCATGCATCAGGTCGAGGGCCACATCGTTGAATGATCCCTCCATGTCGAAGGCCGCCTCGAGCGCTTGTTCCTCCATCCACATGATGGCGTACCGGCCATCGTCGGGAACCAGCGACCCGAGCCGGATGATGTAGATGTATTCGGGAGACAACACCGTCCCCACGATCCGCAGTTCCTTCTTCCGACCGTTGATGATCGCCGTCAGGGTGTCTCCCGGGCGGTATCCGCGCGCCTCGGCGAATCCCGCCGCCACCAGCACTTCGTTGTCGCGCCCCGGCTCGATGAACCGCCCGGTGCGCAGGTGCAGTCGGTTGAGCTCTCCCGGGCTGCGGGCGGGAATCGAAATCAGCTTTCCCACGGCCGGGTCGTCGATCGCGGGGATGTCGAGCAGCACCTCGCGGACCACGCGAGTCTGGACCCCGGCCAC
>CAIOTJ010000430.1 GCA_903861195.1 uncultured Planctomycetaceae bacterium
CACCAGGGGACGACGATGGTTTTGCCATGGGCGAGGGCGGTGGCGAGGTCTTGGCGGGTGCGCACCTCAGTCCGGACATCGACATAGAACATGGCGGTCCGGGCCCGCTGGTACTCGGGCAGGGCCATGAACCGCGCGCAGATTTCGCGGCTCAGTTCGTCCTTGTGTTCCTGATCCTTGCGGTTGGCGTGCGCCTGTTCGCGGATGGCCTTCTTCTGCTCCTGGATCGCGGTCAATGGAGTGTTCGCTTCAGCGGAATTCATGAGGGGTTCCAACGCAGGATGGGTTGCCGGGCCGCCCGCACATCGTCGGGCCGGCTCACGGGAGTCGAATGAGGTGCCTGATGCAGGTGCGTGGGGTCATCCCGGACGATGGTCCGGAGGGCCTCCACAAACGCGTCGAGGGTCTCTTTCGACTCGGTCTCCGTCGGCTCGATCATGAGGGCCTCGGCCACCACCAGCGGAAAGTACACCGTGGGGGCGTGGAACCCATGATCGAGCAGACGCTTGGCCACATCCATGGCCGAAATGCCCCGCGACTCCTTCAACTCTTTCGCGGACGCCACAAACTCGTGCATGCACCGGTTCCCCTGGGGAACGGGCAGTACGTCTTTCAGGCACGCCAGCAGGTAATTGGCGTTGAGCACGGCATTCTCGCTCATGGCCCGAACCCCCGCCGGTCCCAGTGTGCGGAGGTAGCAGTACCCCCGCACCAGAATCCCGACGTTGCCGAAGAAGCTGCGCACCCGACCGATCGAGTGGGGGGGATTCACCAGCCGGTAGACCGGGGGCTCGTTGGCCGTCTGGTGCCGCTCGATCATGGGACCCGGCAGGAACGGCCCGAGGAAGTCCCGTACCGCGATGGGGCCCGATCCGGGGCCTCCCGCCCCGTGCGGACCGGTGAAGGTCTTGTGCACGTTGTAATGCATCATGTCGCCCCCGAAATCGCCGGGGCGAGTGATGCCACAAATGGCGTTCATGTTGGCCCCGTCGATGTAGACCAGGCCCCCCACCTCGTGCACCAGGCGCGCCACCTCGGCAATGTCCTTTTCGAACATTCCCAGGGTATTGGGATTGGTGACCATGAAGACCGCGGTCCGCGAATCGAGCTGGGTCTTGAGTTCGGCCAGATCGACGAAACCGTCGGAACCTCCCTTCAGCTGCACGCACTCGAACCCGGCCAGGGCGGCACTGGCGGGATTGGTGCCATGGGCACTGGCGGGAAACAGCACCCGGGTGCGGGTCTCACCCCGGCTGCGAAAGTACGCACTGGCGGTCAGCAGGGCGGTGAATTCTCCCTGGGCACCGGCCGCCGGTTGCAGGCTGACGGCCGGCAGACCGGCAATTTCCCCCAGCATCTGCTGCATGGAGTAGAGCAGTTCCAGCATGCCTTGCGACAATTCGGGAACCTGGTGCGGATGCAGGTCCACCAGTCCCGGAAGGCTGGCGAGACGTTCGTTGCGTTTGGGGTTGTACTTCATCGTACAACTTCCCAGCGGGTAGAAGTGGGTGTCGACCGACATGTTTTTGGTCGACAGATTGATGAAGTGCCGGATGATGTCGGGTTCGCTCAGTTCGGGCAGCGGAGGGGGTGCGGACGACACCAGTTCGGCCGGCAACAGCTGCTCCAGGGGAACCTCGGGAACGTCGCACGGCGGCAGTCGGGCCGCCCGGCGGCCGGGGCTCGACAACTCGCTCAGGAGTTGGGTCGCCTGCATGTTGCGCATGATGGTTGTGTCCTGGAAAAGGTGGGGAGTTCAGCGAGCCAACACGTCGACCAGCCGGTCGATCTGGGCTTTGGTCCGTTGTTCGGTCACGGCCACCAGCAGGCAGTCCTGCGGGGCCGCCAGTCCTGGGGCGTCTTGCGGAGCGAGGGCTGGCCCCAGATCGAAACCCGCCTCGCGGGCGCGGCTCAAGAGCGGTCCCGCACCACCGCGGCACCGCAGGACAAACTCGTGGAAAAACGGAGCCTGTGTCGCCAGTTCGACTCCCGGAAGGGTGGCCAGTCGCCGGGCCGCATAGTGGGCTTTCTGCAGGCAAAGGTTCGCCGTCTCGCGCAGCCCTTCCGGTCCCAAGAGCGTCAGAAAGACGGTGGCCCGCAGCGCCATCAATCCCTGGTTGGTGCAGATGTTGCTGGTGGCTTTCTCGCGCCGGATGTGCTGTTCGCGGGCCTGCAGATTCAGCACAAACGTCCGGCGCCCCAGCCGGTCGATGGTCTCTCCAATCAATCGTCCCGGCATCTTCCGCACAAACTCTTCGCGGCAGGCGAGCACTCCCAGATAGGGGCCCCCATACTGCAGGGGAATTCCCAGGCTCTGGCCTTCGGCCACGGCGATGTCGGCCCCGGCATCTCCCGGGCGCGTCAGCAGACCCAGCGACAGCGGGTGACAGCTCACAATCGCCAGCGCCCCCATCTTGTGGGCCGCCGCACACAGTTCCCGGGTTTGCTCGAGGCATCCCAGGTAATTCGGTGACTGGACCACCAGGCAGGCGGTCTGGTCGTCCAGAACCCGGGCGACCTCGGCCAGGTTGGCGATGCCGTCCGGGGTGGGAATGGTCACAAGTTCGCAGTCGATCTGCCTGAGGTAGGTCTGGCAGACCTGGCGGGCATGGGGGTGAACCGAGCCCAAAACCACCACCCGACGGTGGCGGTCTGTGACCCGCATCGCCATGAACACGGCTTCGCTGACGGCGGTGCCTCCCTCGTACAGGCTGGCGTTCGCCACTTCGAGCCCCATCAGCTGACAGATCAGCGACTGATACTCGAAGAACGCCTGCAGGCTCCCCTGGCTCGCCTCGGCCTGATAGGGGGTATACGCGGTATAGAACTCGCTGCGCGAAGCCACGGCATCGACCGCCGCGGGAATGAAGTGGTCGTAGGCTCCTCCGCCGAGGAAACAAACGCGAGTGCCAACGGCTCCATTACGGGACGCCAGGTCCCGCAGGTGGGCCTCGAGTTCCAGTTCCGTCAGGGCGGGAGGAATATCCAGTGGACGTTCCATCCTCAAGGGGACCGGAATCTGGTCAAACAACTCGGCGACCGACGCAGCCCCGATCGCGTCCAGCATTTGCTGCCGTTCGCTGGGGGTGTTCACTAAGTAGGCCACACGGAGTCTCCGCGCAGAGGATGGGGAACGACTGGCTTTTGAGAGAGCAAGCGAACGGAGGCCCGCGGGCCGGAACCCGCCGACGACGATCGACACCAGGATTATTTGACTCCCTACCCGAATTTTCAAACCATGCGGCGTACGGATTTTTGTTAGGATGAGGTGGAAGCTCCCTGGTACCTCCCGATTCTCACGCTGTTGTCCTCTGCCGTCTTCGAAGAAACGTGCCTGCATGCGAACGCTCTTCCTCACCAGTGTGGCGTGGCTTTTGATGGCCGCCATGACCCTCCCGACCTGTCAGGCGGGCACCCGGCTGGCGCATCAATATCAAGTGGGCGAGACCTTCACTTATGAGCTGATAACCGACATCTCCACCACGGCGACCGAGAGTGGAGGAGCGGGGGGTGGGAAGGGCAAGGGGAAGGGGAAGCCGCCCGCCGAGGCGCAGCAGGTCGATGAGAATCAGATTCAGGTGCTGACCCTGTTGGTGGCGGTGGACAAGGTAACTGCGGAGGGGGCTGCGGAATTGAAACTGACCATTCGCCGGGTCCGCTCGGCCATGGATACTCCCACGCATGGCCGGGTCAGTTACGATACCCAGCAGGCCGACACGGTAATCGATTCCAAGAACATTCCCGCGCAAAGAAACGCCGAAAACTGCCGGCAAATGGTGGGGATCAGCTGGAGTCTGCAACTGGATCGACTGGGAAAAATCACCAGTGTGAAGCCCGTTCCCGGCAAGGAAGGCAAACCGGGGCCCAATGGACAGCCCCTGCTGGGTGCGGATGGGATGCGGGAGATCTGCAGTCAGTTTTTCACCCCCCTGCCGGAAGCCGAGGTGGAAACCGGAACGGAGTGGGTTCGCAAGTCCGCCAGCAAAACTCCGTATGGCAGCCTGCGGGTCACCCAGACCCTGAGTTGCGACCAGATCGACGCCCAGGGGCTGTGTCGGCTGACGACCAAGGATCATTTTGAACCCCAGGTGGGCCCCCAGATTCCCCTGAAGGTCGAAATGCCGGATGGGGCCGGGGAAATCACATTCGACGTCACTCGGGGACGCGCAGTGCAGGGGACCAGTTCTCAAGAGCTGTCGATGCGGATCGAGTTGGGGGAGAAGAAACTGGATCAAAAGGTCCGCTCGAAACGGACGTTCCGCTGGGTCGAGCAGACCGGGGGAGAAAAAGATCTGGAACTCGAATTGGCCCCCTCCAAACCCAATCCCTCCAAACCCAATCCCTCCGAGCAGTAGACTTCCCAATCGATCGTCTTGCTTCGCGATTTCGGGGATTGTGTGAACGTACGATCATTATCG
Organism: uncultured Planctomycetaceae bacterium; assembly: GCA_903861195.1. Taxonomy (GTDB): domain Bacteria; phylum Planctomycetota; class Planctomycetia; order Planctomycetales; family Planctomycetaceae; genus UBA10511. The sequence goes on from CAIOTJ010000430.1 coordinate 4,419, forward strand.
GGTTTTGCGATTGGCGGCGAAACTCTCACAGTTGAGAGACCGAAATGGTCCGGGTTGTTCCGTTTTCCCGGGAGCTTTAGAATCTTTCGGGAGTCGCCTGTGCACGAGTGCGACTCAGCCAGTTTTTCCAGTCTCTGCTGACAACGATCGACCATGGCCAAAGCCGGTTCACGCAAGAAGCTTCCCAAGGAAATCGCCGTCATCAACGCCGACAACTGCACGGGGTGTGAAGCCTGTCTGCAAGTCTGTCCTGTCGACTGTATTGTCAAGGTTCCGGGAGATTCGATCTCGGTGCTGCAGTCGTGGTGTGAGATTGACGTCGAGCGTTGCGTCGGCTGCGAAGTCTGTGTGCATATTCCTGGCAAGAAGAGCGATCCGTACGAGTTGACGGTGTGTCCGTGGAACGCCATTGAACTGGTTCCGACGGTCATGGTGGCCCAGGCGGTCGCCGCCAAGGGAGGTCCTCCCGAATACCTCGAGCAGCATTGGGATCGGCTGGTGGTCCCCGCCCAACGGATGGCCGAGTTGGCCGCCTCCAATTGAATTCCTGACGCGCCGGTGCCGGTGCGACTTCCAGATTCCAACGCATTCGCGGTCTGCCTGGGAAAACCAAGATGTTGCCGCGGTGGCGGGTGCTGGTGACCGATCGGGCCTGGCCCGATCTGCAAATTGAGCAAGAGATCCTGGCACCCCTGGGGATCGAGCTGTTTGAGCCGAGTGGGGTTTCGGAAGAGCAATTGGTGACCGCAGCGGCACGGGCTGATGCGATGATCTGCAATTGGGCTCTGGTGACTCCCCGCGTGATCGAGGCGGCAACCGATTGTCGGGTCATTTGTCGTTCTGGAATCGGACTCGACAATATCGCCATCGCGGCGGCCAGTGCCCGGGGCATTCCTGTAACCAACGTGCCCGACTATTGCGTCGCCGAAGTGGCCGATCACACCCTGGCCCTGGTGTTGGCGGCCTCCCGACGCGTCGCATTCTTTCATCTGCGGACCAAGCAGGGGGAATACCGGTTGGGTGCGGCACCCCCACCCGATCGCCTGGCCGGCAAAACCTTGGGGCTGGTGGGGCTGGGGCGGATTGGTGCCGCCGTGGCCAGCCGGGCTCGCGCTTTTGGCATGACCATTCTGGGGTGTACCCGCTCGGGGAGCGATTCCGGGGTGGGCTGCCCCGTTGTTCCGTTGTCCGAATTGCTGCCGCAGTCCGATTTTGTCTCTCTGCATCTGCCCGCCACCGCGGCCAACCGGCATCTCCTGGGGCCGCGGCAGTTCGACCAGATGCGACCCACGGCGTGGCTGATCAACACGTCCCGGGGCTCATTGGTGGATGAACACGCCCTGTTTCAGGCCCTGCAGGGAAATCGGCTGGCCGGGGCGGCCCTTGATGTGTTCGACCCCGAGCCCCCCGACCTCGCCCAACCGCTGTTCCGTGACGAGCGTGTCATCCTCACACCGCATGCGGCGTTTGTCTCTCCCGAGTCGTTGGTGGAGCTGCGGACCCGGGTGGCGCGGCAGGTGGCGGCGGTGCTTTCTGGCAACCGGCCCGAGAACATTGTCAATCTCCAGGCCCTGAGTGGCTGAACCTCATCCCCGCATGTCACTGGAGTTGTTCTTGCTTCCCCTATTTTCGACAGCTAACATCCCAAACTGACCGGGGTTCCCGGTCCGAAGTCTCTCCCGGCTCTGCGCTGTTCCCCATGCCCAAGTCGACCGATATCACCATTCTCGAGGCTCGTTGCACTTTCGAGCCCACTCCGTTCCGTTCCCCGCTGAAGTTCGGCGGGCGGGTCATGGATCGGGGTACACTCATCAACATTGAGTTGACGGTGGAGACCCGCAACAAGCGGACAGAAGGGGGGTTCGGCAGCATGCCGGTGGCTCCCGTCTGGGCGTGGCCCTCCAGTTCCGTCACGGCGGAACAGGCGGAGGAGGCGATGAAAAAATTCGCCGAGGAAATCGCCGAACTGGCGGTCGATTTCCCCGATCATGCCCATCCCATCGATATCGCCGAGATGTTTGCGGGTGAGTATGAGCACCTCGCGAAGCAACTGCAGCAGCGGCTGAAGCTGGCCGAGCCAATGCCCTACCTGGCCCAACTGGTGGCCGCGAGCCCGCTGGATGCCGCCCTCCACGACGCCTACGGACGGGTGCATGGCGAGAACAGCTACAACCTGCTGTCGTCGAAATACATGAATCACGACCTGTCTGAGTATCTCGACAAGTCGTTCAAGGGGGAGTATCTCGACAAATACACCCTGCGCGAGCCGAAGGCGCGGATGCCCCTGTACCACCTTGTGGGGGCGCTCGACCCCCTCACCCCCGCCGAGGTTCAGAAGAAGATCGGCGACGGGCTGCCCGAAACCCTGGCCGAGTGGATCAAGTACAACGGGCTGACACACCTCAAGATCAAGCTCAACGGCGATGACCTCGCCTGGGATGTCGACCGCGTCCTGACGGTGGACCGTGTCTCGTGCGAGGCGCAGGGGGCCCGGGGTTGTGCGGAGTGGGTGTATTCACTCGACTTCAACGAGAAGTGCGCGAACGTCGCCTATGTGCTTGATTTTCTGAATCGCATTCGCGAACAGAACCCGGCGGCCTACGACCGCATCCAGTACATCGAGCAGCCCACGCATCGCGATCTGGCCGCCCATCCCGACAACAAGATGCACGAGGCCGCCAAGCTCAAGCCGGTGGTCATCGACGAATCGCTGGTCGACTACGACGCCCTGCTGATGGCCCGGGACCTGGGTTATACCGGGGTGGCGCTGAAGGTCGGGAAGGGACACAGCGAATCGCTGCTGATGGCGGCCGCCGCCCAGAAATTCGGCATGTTCCTGTGCGTGCAGGATCTGACCTGCCCGGGCTATTCATTCCTGCACTCCGCCAGCCTCGCCGCCCGCATCCCGGGAGTGGCCGGGATCGAGGGGAACGGCCGTCAATACTGCCCCGCTGCCAACCGCAAGTGGAAGCCGCAGTTCCCGGGCATGTTTGAAATCAAGGACGGCACGGTCGCCACGGGAACTCTCTCGGGCGTCGGACTGGGTTTCTAGCCGCGGCCAGAGCGGCGGGCGTTCCCTCGTGGAGGAGTCGCCGCCGTTGTGGCCCCCGCGGCTGGCTGTCGTCCGCGGGGGGCTGCTTTGCCCCGTTGGGTTCCGCGGTCTTTCCCGCTTCGAGGCGCTTTCGCCGGTTTGGTTTCCCGCGGTTTGCCGGGAGAGGGAGTGTCCGTCCGGGCGGTTGTGCCGCGGCGGGGACGTACGGCCTGCTTTTTCTGGGCCGTGGTTTTGGGTTTGGTTCCGGGCGTCTTCGCCGACGTCTTCAGGCCCTGTTCGTACATTTGAAGATAGGACGGAACGTCCAGTTTCGTCAGCAACTCGGCCAGGACATTCCAGGGAATCTGGTCGGGCGAGCGAAAGCGAATGCAGCTCGCGCCGCGATCCAGACGGTGGCCCGTGGCTTTCCAGGCCTGGTCGAGCCAGGCCGAGAGTTGGCGGTCGATGGCGATCGCCATCACATACAGGGCCAGATTGTTCTTCTGCGATGCCAGGGACAGGAATGGCAACGGATCCGCCGGCTGACAGTGATAGCCGGGGGGATACACGCGGTGCGGGATCACATAAGAGATCATTCCATACTGCATGACCTCTTCCAGAAGGGGATCGAGGTGCCGTCGCAATTCCTGCCGTAGCGTCTGCAGCGCCTCGCGTCGATCCGGGGCCAACTCCGCGAGATATTGCTGGACCGTTGTGGCTTCGCTGCGCATGTCGTGTCTTTCAACCAGGGCTGGGCGTTGATTCGCAGGGGCGGTCCGCTGCGAGTGCAACGGACCGCCTTCGAGACCGCGCCAGGTGATTCGGCGGATCAGTCGCGAACCTCAAAAATCGCCTCCACTTCGACGGCGATGTTGCCCGGGAGCGGGCCCATTCCCACCGCGCTGCGGGCCCCCTTGCCGGCATCTCCAAACACCTCGACCATCAGGTCGCTGAATCCGTTGATGACCTGCGGATGGTTCAGAAAATCGGGGGCCGAATTGACCATGCCCAGCACCTTGATGAGGCGGGTCACCCGGTCGAGAGATCCCAGGGAATTCCTGAGCGTGGCCAGCATGGCCAGCCCCACCACGCGGGCCGCCTCTTTTCCTTGGGCCTCCGTCAGATCGGAGCCCACCCGTCCCGTGATCAACGTCTTGTCCGGACGCAGGGGGCCATGTCCCGAGACATAAACCAAAGAGCCCACCTGCACGCAGGGCACATACGTGGCGACCGGTTTGGGGGCGGGAGGAAGAATCAGACCCAGTTGTTGGACGCGGGCTTCGGCACTCATTCGGGAACTCACGGGACAATCACAGAAAGCAAACTTGCCCGGCCTCGCAGGCCGGGTCCTGGGCTCTTTGGTATCGCTGCCCGCTCCCGCCTGCAACCCGCTCGCGGGAATTCCGCCGATTCCCACCGCCTGCGGGCCTCTACCAGCGGAACCTCCATCCCACGTTCAGCCCCGAAAACCACGCCGCCTCGGAAGTCGAGAGCCCCGCGGTGCTGGTCAGCAGCCGGCCCAGTTCCGGCTGGTCCCCCGCCACCGCCACCCCCTGCAGCCAGAGGGCTTCATAGCTGAGGGCGGCAGACCAGCGCTCACTGAAGCGGTAGACGAAGCTGAATTCGAGGTCTCCGGCAAATGCCAGACCGCTGGCGGCGTCGGCTCCCCGTTGCTGGAACCCATGGGATGCTGAGCTTCCCTTCAACCCCCAGTCGCCACTGCTGGAATTGGCGTACAACCCCCCCATGAGTCGCACATCGACTTCCAGAGGGGTCTCGTCTTTCAGAATCGCGAGCGAGAGCCCCACCTGACCGCCATACAGCGAGTTGGTTGTGGAGACCTGAAAGGCCACGCTGTCGTTGGGGCCGATTGCCGCCCCGCCCCAGAGTGCGTCTTCAAACTGCAGCCAGCGAACGCCCGCCAGCCAGGTGAGGGCCACCTGTTCGGCATCGTGCTGCAGATTCCACTCGGCGCTCTGCACCCGCGAGTCAATCCGCGCCTGCAAGATCGCCTGGGGCCAAATCGCTGCATCCCCGGGGAACGTCCAGTCTCCGCCGGTGTTCGACCAACCGTCGTGGCCCACTCCCGAGACCCCGAAATACCGAGACTCCCAGCCATCGAAGAACCGGTCGGAAGGATCGCGGTGGCCCACCCGCAGATCCATCCCGCTGCCCCAGTGGGTACTCCCGAATGTCGAGTCATACCTGCCGGGGGAATCGGGGACTGGAACAAACAGCGGGCTGATTTCGTAGAGCGATCGCGTCAGGGTCAGGAACCCCACCGAGCCCCACCAGCCGTGAGGGGCGGTGACGAAGTGGGCGGGACCGTAGTCCTCCGGACAACCTTCCGGAGGCCAACCCTCAGTGGAGGGACAGGCAGCCGTCGGCCGAGCGGAGTCGTTCACCGCACCATCCGGGAAGTCAACGGGAGGAGAACCCTCTGCCTCCGACTCCTCAACAGTCATCGGACGGGGCGACTGAGAACCGGCTGGTTCAACCGCGCGGGCCGGCGTTGGCGTCGACACGACCGATTGAGCCAACAGTTCACCGGCCCACAGCAGTCCCGCCAGCCAGGCAAGCGTTGTGCAGCAGGTGTGTCTCTGCGTTCTCCGGCTGGATATTCGACGCATCGGCAGCACCATGGCAGTCAACCACCCGAAACCGTACCTGCGGTTTGTTCCGGACTTTCGGATCGACTCTCAGACGTGTTGCATTGCACACAGTCGTCGTTGCCCGGCACGACTGTCAGGACTGGCACAACCGGCCAGGCTTTCCAGGTTCCCCAGATTGACATGCGGGCAGGGAACGCTGGCCAGAGGCCGACCGTCCGACCCTCCGGGGAATCCTGTTGGGGGACGCAGCCAGATTACCAGCGGAAGATCCGCAGCGCGATCGCGAACGAGATCGCTCCCCAGGCGATCAACGTCAGCACCGGGCGCCACAGGTCGCCCAGCGAGAGCCCTTCGAGCATCAC
>CAIOTJ010000431.1 GCA_903861195.1 uncultured Planctomycetaceae bacterium
ATCGCGGGCAGCAGGCATCTCATGGAAGTCTCCTCAACACCCCACTCCCGGTGGCGTCTTAGGGGGGCTCCCTTGAGTATTCGTCGGGATTCCGCCTCTGGCTGCCAAACCCGCCGGGAATCTCCCGTGGGGCGCTGCGGCAATGCGGGTCGTTCCGGAAAGTCGGATGGGGGATTCTGGAACAGGCGGGGGACTTTGCGGCTGGTGCCGCGCGGAGCGGGGACGGAGGGGCTTCTGCGGGGGGGGGATCCGGACGACGACCTGGTCGGTCCGGCGGTTGACCGGCGGCCAGCCAGCCGCCGGAACGGCGTGCGGGAACACACGTGCGAAGTTCCCGCCAGCGGAAGCATGGCGGGTCTGGAAGCGGAGGGGGGCGGTCTGTTACCCTCGCCCAGACACATTCACGCGGTCTTTCGAAGTGGTTCCCGAGGATTATGTTGCGACTGCTGACGGCGGGTGAGTCTCATGGAAAAGCCTTGCTGGCGCTGGTGGATGGATTCCCCGCCGGGCTGACCATCAACACGGCCGCGATGGATGCCGAGCTGCAACGTCGGCAAGGGGGCTACGGCCGGGGAGGACGTCAGAAACTCGAGGTCGACACGGTCGAGTTCCTGTCGGGACTCTGGCAGGGGAAGACCCTGGGCAGCCCGCTGACGCTGCAGGTGATCAATCGCGACGCCAAGCTCGAACGCCTGAAGGAGCTCGAACGCCCCCGTCCCGGACATGGCGATCTGACCGGGGCGATCAAGTTTCTGGGATCGATCCGCGGTGTGCTCGAACGGGCCAGCGCCCGGGAGACGGCGGCCCGGGTGGCGGCGGGAGCCCTCGCCCAGCAATTGCTGGCGGTGTTCGGGATCGACGTGTTTGGCTACGTGGTGCAGTTGGAGGCGATCCCCGCCCCGCCCCAGGCGGGTGACCCGGCAACACTGCGGGCCGTACGCAATGCCAGCCCGCTTTACACCCTCTGCCCGGAGGTCGACGCGCGACTGGTCTCCCGGATTGACGAGGCGACCGCGGCGGGCGACACCCTGGGGGGGATTGTCGAAGTGCGGGTGACCGGGCTGCCGTTTGGCCTGGGGAGCCACGCCCAGTGGGACCAGAAGCTGGATGGTCTTTTGGCCCAGGCGGTGATGAGCGTGCAGGCGATCAAGGGGGTGGAGATTGGACTGGGCTTCGAGGCGGCCCGGCGGCCCGGTTCCCAGGTGCATGACGAAATCGCCTACGACCCCGAGCACACGGCCGGTCCCGACTTGGGCTATCGCCGCAAGACCAACAACGCGGGAGGATTGGAAGCGGGGATGACGAATGGTCAGCCGCTGGTCCTGCGGGCGGCGATGAAGCCGATCAGCACACTGCGGCGTCCGTTGGCGTCAATCAATCTGGAGACGAAGCAGGAAGAAACGGCGGCATACGAGCGGAGCGACGTGTGCGCCCTGGCGGCCTGCAGCGTGATCGTGGAGAGCGTGGTGGCCTTCACCGTGGCGCAGGCGTTCTGCGAGAAATTCGGCCACGACAGCCTCACCGAGATCCAGGCCCGCTACGAAAAGTTCCTCGAA
>CAIOTJ010000432.1 GCA_903861195.1 uncultured Planctomycetaceae bacterium
GCCAAGTGTGGTGTGGGCCAAGTGTGGTGCGGGCAAAGTGTGGTGTGGGCAGCGATGTTGCCTGCACTGTGTGCTGGCCGCAGTCTGCCGGCCATATGAGGCAGGTGCCACATGAGGCAGGTGCCACATGAGGCAGGTGCCACATGAGTTAGGAGTGGTTCACGAGCCGTTCGCGGCGGTGAGCTGTTGAGAGCAGCAGGTTGAGTGTCGAGAGTGCAGTTGATTTCTGGTTTCGCGACGACGTGTCGGGGCCAGTTCCGTTCACGCGTTTCGAGTTGCAAGGTTGGTTGCCGTGAGCAAGAGCTATTTGGCGAAGGTCGAGACCTTTGAGCCGAGCTGGGTGTTGGTCGACGCCAATGATCAGGTTGTGGGCCGGTTGGCCGTCAAGGTGGCGACGATGTTGATGGGCAAGCACAAGCCGACCTACACGCCGCACGTCGACACGGGCGACTACGTGGTGGTGGTGAACTGCGAGAAGGTGAAGTTCGGCGGCAGCCGGGTGGCTCACCCGACGCATCCCGGCTTCTCGTCGAAGATGCTGAGCAAGACGTACAAGCGGTTCACGGGCTACACGAACGGGCAGAAGTTCATGACGGCTGCCGAGATGTGGGAGAAGAAGCCCGACGAGATCCTGCGGTCGGCGGTGCGGCGGATGCTGCCCAAGACCAAGATGGGTCGGGCGATGTTGAAGAAGCTGAAGTTGTTTGTGGGGCCCCAGCACGAGCATCAGGCGCAGAACCCGCAGCCGATTGCCGTCGGCTGAGCCGAAGCCCGCTGGCCGAGTCGGGTCACGGGTGTCGATTCCTGAGCTGGTCGAATTCACGATTGATTGCCAACCTTCCTGGCGTTTGAGAGCGGTTGAGTTTCCATGGTTGATCCCCTGAACATTGATCCCGCCCTGTTGAATCCTGTCGATAAGGACGCGCTCGCCGAGAGCGACGCGGGGGAGCACGCAGAGGCTGCTGCCGCCCCCGCCGAAGTGGCGGGTGAGGAAGGGGGCGTGACCCTCGGCCTGGAAATCGGTTCGGTGGTCGAGGAACCGAAGATTCGCCTGCCCGCGATGTTGCGCGGCAAGGTGCAGAAAGACGGCAGCTCGCTGGGAACCGGGCGTCGCAAGACCGCCGTAGCCCGCGTGCGGGTCCGGAAAGGGACGGGCAAGATCACCGTCAACGGGCGGGAGTTCGAAGACTTCTTCCCGGTCGAGCGGAATCGCCTGCAGGTCGAGGCGGTGCTGAGGGCCACCAACATGCTGGGTTCGGTCGACATCGACGCCCTGGCGAATGGCGGCGGCGTGAATGGACAGGCCGGGGCGATTGTGCTCGGTTTGGCCCGCGCCATCCAGGCCCTGCAGCCCGAATTGCACGGGGCGTTAAGCGACGGGGGGTATCTCACCCGTGACGACCGCATGGTCGAACGCAAGAAGTACGGTCACAAGAAAGCCCGTCGCAGCTTCCAGTTCTCGAAGCGTTGATTTTCGGCCAGTCTCTGGCTGGCTGTCGAAGTGGCCGCGGTGCTGCCGCAGATTCAACCCCGGGCAGGAATGGTTCCGATCCATTCTTCCCGGGGTTTCTGCTTCCTCGGGTTTTGCTGGCCCGGGTTCTTGCTGGCCCGGGTTCTTGTTGGCCTGGGGTCTTGTTGGTCGCAGGAGTTGGCTTCCGCGAGAGTCTCTGGCCGCCTGTTCGCCACGCCCCCCCGCTGCGAGCAACTCTCGTCTCTTCCTGGTCTCTGGCCCCCGAATCACCGGCCTGAGGTGTCTCGATGCTCGACCCGTTGCTCGTTCCCGAATTGCGGGAAATGCTCAACGACAGCGATGTGTCGGCCATGCGCGAGTTCTGCGCGATCTTCCACCCTGCCGTGGTGGCCGAGAATCTCGGGGCCCTCGTAACCGCCGAGGCCTGGAAGGTGCTGTCGCAAAGCCCCCTGCAACGGCAGGTGGAGGTCTTCGAGTTCATGGAACTCGACCGGCAGATCGAGCTGGTGTCGACCCTCGAAAAGGCGCATCTTTCGGCGCTGATTGAGGAAATGGCCCCCGATGATCGGGTTGGCCTGCTGCGCAACCTCGAGGATGACCAGGTCGAGCTGTTGTTGCCGTTGGTTGCCCAGGCCGAGCGGAGCGACATCCGCAAGCTGCTGTCGTACCCCGAATCGAGTGCCGGGGCGTTGATGACCACCGAGTACGCCTCGCTGCGGGAAGAGCTGACCGTGCGCGAAGCGCTGGCCGCCCTGCACAGCCAGGCCCCCAACCGCGAGACGATCTACTACGTCTACGTGCTCGACGAAGCCCGGCACCTGCATGGGTTCGTCAGCCTGAGAAAGCTCATTCTGGCCCGCCCCGATTCGCTCGTCCGCGACATCATGGACCGCGATGTCCTCTCGGTGCGGGTGGATGAAGACCAGGAATCGGTCGCCAACAAGATGGCCCGGTACGACTTCATCGCCATGCCGGTGGTGGATGACGAAAACCGTCTCGTCGGCATCATCACCCACGACGACGTGCTGGACGTGATGCGGGAAGAGGCGACCGAAGACGCCCACCGGATGGGTGCCGTCGCCCCCCTCGAAGAAAGCTACCTCGGCACCCCCTTTCATACCCTCGCCTGGAAGCGGGGGATCTGGCTGATTCTGCTCTTGGTGGCCGGGTTTGGAACCTCGTCGCTGCTGAATCTCTACGATGGAGTGACCGAGCAGCACGAGTGGCTGGTGTGGTTCCTGCCGCTGGTGCTGGCCAGTGGAGGAAACTCGGGCTCGCAGTCGGCGACGCTCATCATCCGCTCGATGTCGCTGGGAGAACTGAATCGTTCCAACCAGAACCGGATCATCCGCCGGGAGGTGGCCACCGGAGTGGCTCTGGGAACCGCGATGGGGCTGCTGGCGCTGGTCTTTTCGGTGCAGTATGTTCCCTGGACACACGCCCTCGTGGTGGGGGGGACGATCGCCCTGGTGGTCACCTTCGGCACCACCAATGGCACGCTGCTGCCAATCATGCTGAGACGCCTGGGGTTCGACCCGGCCCTGATGTCGAACCCCCTGATCGCGTCTCTCTCCGACGCGTTGGGTGTGCTGATCTATTACAACGTCGCCCTGCTGTTTCTGCGGTCTGTGTGACCGCGTCGGGGCGGGGGAGCGGGGACAGGATGCGGCAGGCGGGGGTACGCCGGCCCGGCCGGTCGTTATGATGAGGCGCGTCACCTCCCCGTCCGGCAATTCGGGACCGCGACCCCATGCATGTGCTGTTCGTCCACAAGAATTTTCCCGCCCAGTTTGGGCATGTGGCCACCCGGCTGGTGCGCCAACGGGGATATCGCTGCAGCTTCATTTCCGAGAAGGGCCCGGCGGTCGTGCAGGGGGTTGAGGTCATTCCCTACAAGGTAACGGGGGGGGCCACCCATTCCACCCACTTCTGCAGCCGGACGTTCGAAAACACCGTCTGGCACTCGGCGGCGTTGTACGAGACCCTCAAGGCCCGGCCCGACATTCGGCCCGACCTGGTCGTGGGACATGCGGGTTTCAGTTCGACGGTCTTTCTGAGGGAGCTTTACGACTGCCCGTTCATCAATTACTTCGAGTATTACTACCGCTCGCACGGTTCGGACCTCGATTTCCGCCCCGAGTTTCCCCCGGCGGAGTGGCAGCGGCTGCGAAGCTGGATGCGGAATGCCTCGCTGCTGGTCGACCTGGAGAGCTGTGAGGCGGGTTACAGCCCCACCCGGTGGCAGCGCGACCTGCTGCCCGCCGAGTTTCGTTCCAAGGTCGAGGCGATTTTCGACGGCATCGACACGGCGGTCTGGAACCGCGTTCCCCAGCCCGGCCGGTCGTTTGGCCCGGTCCAGATTCCCCCGGGGTGCCGGCTGCTGACCTACGTCTCGCGGGGCTTCGAATCGATGCGCGGCTTTGACATTTTCATGCGGGTCGCGAAGCGGCTCTGCGATCAGCACCCCAACCTCGTGGTGGCGGTCGTGGGGGAAGACCGCATCTGCTATGGCGGCGATGCCGAGCACATCGGGGGCCCGTCGTTCCGCCAGTGGGTGCTGTCGCAGGATCAATACGACTTGTCGCGGATCCTCTTCCTGGGGCGGCTGGATCCCCCCGACCTCGCCCGACTGCTCAGCCTGAGCGACCTGCACATCTATCTGACTGTGCCGTTTGTGCTGAGCTGGTCGCTGATGAACGCCCTCGCCTGCGGCGCCACCATCCTCGCCTCCGATACCCCCCCCGTCCGCGAGATGATCACCCCCGGGCAGACCGGGCTGCTGGCCGGTTTTTTTGATGTCGACCAGTTCGTCACTCAGGCCAGCGCGGTGCTGCAGCGGCCGGAAGAGTACCGGCACCTGGGCGAAAACGGCCGCCGGCTGATCCACGAACGCTATTCTCTCGATGTCTGTCTGCCCCAGATGGAGCGGTTGTATGAGCGCGTGATGGCCGGGCAGTCTGGTGCGGCCCCCCAGTCGCAGAATTCCACCTGAATCGGCCCGACGGTGGGTCGGACTGCCCGCGGGACGTCACGCCGGGACCTGCGTTCGTCGTTTCCCGCCAGGAACGATATTCCCCCCAGTTTGCTCACATCCAAGCCGACTGATATTATTAGAAGTCTGGATTTTGTGTCTGTGAGACTGCCCCCGGGGGCGGTTTGCGCGGATGGTGAAGCCTGTCCCCGCACGCTGGTGGCGGGCGGGGTGCGGCGAGAACACGAGGTGCTGGCATGCTGCGGATTGACGGCGGACCGACACGACACGGACGGCGGGACTTCCTGCGCGTGGGGAGTCTGGCGCTCGGCGGGTTGACCCTTCCCCAGTTGTTGGCGACCGATGCCGCCGCGGCCGGCCGGCTGACCACGGGCAAGTCGGTGATCTTCCTCTTCCAGCATGGCGGTCCCAGCCAGATCGAGACATTCGATCCCAAGATGACCGCCCCCGTCGGCATCCAGAGCGCCACGGGGGAAGTGCAGACGAAGATTCCGGGCATCACCTTCGGCGGGACGCTCCCCAGGCTGGCGACGCTGAACGACAAGTTCTCGATTGTCCGGTCCTTCACCACCGGCGACGGCAACCACGACATCAAGCCGATCGTGGGGCGCGACAGCGGCGGGGCAAACGTCGGCTCGCTGTACTCGCGCGTCGTGGGGACGAACAATCCGCTGACGGGCATTCCCTACAACGCGGCGCTGTTTCCCCGGGCGGTCGATCCCGACGCCCGGCCCATCATCAAGGACTTCGGCAACTTCGAGGCGACCGGCGGCGTGGGTGGGGCGTATGCGCCCTTCGTTCCCGGGGCCGGGGGAGACCTGCAGCGCGACATGCAGCTCAGTCTGCCCGTCGACCGGCTGGGAGATCGCCGGTCGCTGCTGGGGGAACTCGACCGGGTGCGGTTCCAGCTCGACGCGGCGGGGAAGCTCGAAGGGCTCGACAAGCTGCGCGAGCAGGCCTTCAGCACGATTGTCGGCGGGGCGGCGACGGCGTTCGACCTGTCGCGCGAAGATCCCGCCGTGGTGGCCCGCTACGACACGGCCCCGCTGTTCACCCCCGACAGCATCTCCCGCCGGTGGAACAACCACCCGCACTACGTCGAGAACGCCAAGACCCTGGGGAAACTGTTGCTGTTGGCCCGCCGGCTGTGCGAGGCGGGGGCGGGCTTCGTGACGGTCGCCACCACCTTCGTCTGGGACAACCACTCCGACATCAACAATGCCGGGGCGGAAGAGGGGATGCGCTACTGCGGCATTCCGTTCGACCACGCCGTCTCGGCGTTCATCGAAGACTGCGAGGCCCGCGGGTTGGGGGACAAGATCATGCTGGTCTGCTGCGGCGAGATGGGACGCACCCCCCGCATCAACGCGAATGGCGGGCGCGATCACTGGGGGGGGCTCGCCCCGCTCATGGTCTACGGCGGGCGGACCCGCCCCGGGCAGGTCATCGGCCAGTCGTCGCGCGACGCGGGTGAACCGGCCAGCGAGCCGATGCGCATCAACAACCTGCTGGCCACCATCATGCACACGCTGTTCGACATGGGCGAACTGCGGGTCACCCGGGGTGTTCCCCAGGAAGTGGTCCGTGCCGCGACGGCCGCCGATCCCATCCCGGGACTGGTCTGACCAACTGCCTCGCCCCGAGTCGCCGCCCCCCCGTCTTCTCAAGACCCGCGTCGCTCGCGGTGAGACGTTTGTGAACGCAGGGATCTCGCCCTGGTCACCGATTCCGAAACTCGCGGCCCCGGTTGCACCCCCCGGGGCGACCCCGTAACCTCGCCGCTGAATTCCGCGGTCCTGTACGAGGTGGATGATGGGTGTCGCAGCAGGTGGTTCGAGCGGTGAGGGGCCCAACGCCACGGCGGGCGGCTTGGCAGCCGATGGCAACGCGGCCCCGACCAAAATCCGTCACCTCGTGGTGCTGGCCTCGGTCGCCATGTCGGCCGTGCTGTATCTCGACCGGTTTTGCGTCAACATCTCCGAGCGCTATATCAAGGAAGACCTGGGGCTGACCGAAACGCAGGTCGCCTGGTTCATCAGCGCGTTCTTCTGGGCCTACGCCCTGGCGCAGGTTCCCGCCGGGTTCCTGGGAGACCGCCTCGCCATCCGCTGGGTGCTCGCCGGCTACATCCTGCTCTGGTCGCTGTTCACCGGTTTCATCGGCCTGGCGCAGGGGGCCGTCATGCTGCTGGCCATGCGGCTGGGGTGCGGCCTCGCTCAGGCGGGGGCCTACCCCCTCAGCGGCAGCCTGCTGCGGCGGTGGATTCCGTTTCAACAACGGGGGTTCAACAGCGGCCTGGTCGCCCTCGGGGGCCGGATTGGCGCGGTGATCGCCCCGCTGCTGACCGGGTACCTCATGGTTTTGTTCGTCCCCCTTTCGACCCCCGCGACCCTCTCGGGAACCCAGGTGCTGCAGCCGCTTTCATTTGCGAAGAAGTTGGTGGAGGGCGCCGCGGCCGAAAAGCCCACCCCCGCCGCCGCCCTGTGGAACCATCTCGACGAGACCGACCGCGCGGTGCTGCGGCAACTGACGGCCGACGACCCCGAACTGGCCGCGACCCCCGCCGCCGCCGAGCAGGTGGCCGGGGTGATCAATCACCTCATCGAACGCCCCGACATGTTCGATCCCCCGTCGATGGACCGGCTGTCGCTGTCGGAGGAGGCGGTCGCCTTTCTTAAACGCCAGCAGGCGGGTGAGACCCTCTCTCAGGCCGAACAGCAGCGGTTTCATCGCCTCACTCTCGAGGCGGCGTTTCGCGACGCGGTGGGGAAGCTCTATGTGCGGGGCTGGCGTCCCGTGCTGTTTGTCTACGGCCTGGCGGGAGTGGCGGTCGCGGTCTTCTTCTGGCTGGCGTTTCGCGACTGGCCCCGGCAACACCCCTGGTGCAACGTCGCCGAGCAACGGCTGATTGCCGGGGTTGCACCGCACGAGCCCCTGCCCGGTCCCACACCAGGCCCGGCTTCCACCTCGGCGGGAGCGGCCAATCTCTCGTGGCAGCGCGCCTGGGGCTTCTGGGGACCAATCCTCAAGTCTCACTCGCTGTGGCTGTCGTCGCTCACGCAGTTTGGCACCAACGTCGCCTGGCTGTTTCTGCTGACCGGGCTGCCGCGGTACCTCATCCAGGTGCATGACGTTCCCATTCTGACCCGCAGCTTCATGGCGTCGTTGCCCCCGCTGGCGGGAATTGCCGGGATGTTCCTCGGCGGGTCCCTGACCGACTGGCTGACGCGCCGGCAGGGGGTGCGGCGGGGACGGGCCTGGCCGATGGGTTTCACGCGGTTTGGCATTGCGGCGGCCTACATCGCCTGTCTGTTCGTGAAGTCTCCCTGGGTGGCGATTGCCTTCGTCTCGCTGGCGTTCTTTTTTGTGGACCTGGGGGTGGCGGCGGTCTGGGCCTTCGTGCAGGACGTGGGGGAACCGCACGTTGCCTCGGTGCTCGGTTGGGGGAATATGTGGGGCAACATCGGGGCCGCGGTCGCCCCGATCCTCTACAATTCCATCCTCGGCGAGGCTCCCACGCTGCGCGAATGGAACACGCTGTTCCTGGTGTGTGCGGTGATGGCGGTCGTGGCGGGGTTCGCCGGGTTGGCGATCGACGCCACCCGCCCGGTCTTCCGGGCCCCGGCCCCCCCGTCCGGGACTTGATTTTCCCCCGGGATCCTCGAAACTTTCTGACCGGTCGTCCGCCTGCGTGGCGGGGGCCGATCCAACGCATTGAGAGAACGGAGCGCATCGTGGCGGAACATGTGGTGATTGTGGGGTCGGGTCCTGCGGGTTGGGCGTCGGCGATTTACACGGCCCGCGCCAGCCTCAAGCCCCTGCTCTTCGAGGGGGCCATCACCGAAGAAAACCGCCAGATGGGCACCCTCCCTCTCGGTCAGCTGGCCCTCACGACCGAGGTCGAGAACTACCCTGGCTTTCCCGTCGCCAACCTCGAGGGGTATCTCGAGGCGGCCCTCCCCCAGGACCGCCGCGAGTACATGCCCCCCCACCGAGGCCATGGCGTGAGTGGCCCCGAGCTGATGGAGTTGATGCGGCAGCAGGCAGTCAACTTCGGCACCCGCGTGATTACCGACGACATCGTCGACATCGACCTGGGCCGGCATCCGTTCGTGCTCAAGTCGCTCGAGGGGCAGACGGTCGAGGCCCTGGCGGTCATCATCGCCACGGGGGCCCGGGCCAATTACCTCGGGCTGCCCAGCGAAGACCGATTCAAGAACATGGGGGTCTCGGCGTGTGCCGTGTGTGACGGCGCACTCCCCCGCTTCCGCAACAAACCGCTGGTCGTGATCGGCGGCGGCGACAGCGCCATGGAAGAGGCGGGGTACCTCACCAAGTTCGCCAGCACGGTCTACCTCGTGCACCGCCGCGACAGCTTCCGCGCCAGCAAGATCATGGCCGACCGCGCCCTCGCCAATCCCAAGATCCATGTGAAGTGGAACAGCACCGTCGACGAGGTGCTGGGGGATGACAAGCAGGGGGTCACCGGGGTTCGCCTGCGCAGCACGGTCGACAAGAACAAGACCGAAGAGCTGGAGGCCAGCGGCTATTTCTGCGCCATCGGCCACACTCCCAACACCGACTTCCTGAAGGGGCAGCTCGAGCTGACCGACAAGAAATACATCCAGTGGACCACCCCCCACCGCACCTACACCAACGTGGAGGGGGTCTTCGCCGCCGGCGACGTCGCCGACGACTATTACCGCCAGGCGATCACCGCGGCGGGCTCCGGCTGCCAGGCGGCCCTCGATGCCGAGCGCTGGCTGGCCCTCAAGGGATTTCACTAGGCCCGGGTGAACCACCGCCGCAGCGCTGCACTCCCCCGTTCTCCTCCGCAGGCTGAACCCCCGCCATGCTGACACGCGAGGGCTGCCAGGAACGCCGCCAGCGTCTCTGGAGCCAACTCCCCGCAGACACCCAGTGGGTGCTGGTGGCCGACCCCCGGCACGTGTACTACCTCTCGGGCTTCCTGGTGCAGCCCCTGAGTTTTTCGGTGGGCGAGCGGGGTTGGCTGCTGCTGGAGCGGAATGGACCAGCCACCCTGCTGGCCGACAATTTCACCCGCCGGTCGGCTGTCGCCCCGCCCCATGTGGATGCCGAGGAACTCGAGACCTGGTACGACCACCGCCACTCGGTGATCAACCGCGATCACGCGCTGCTGGCCGCGCTCAAACGGGTGGCGGGCCGTCTGCTCGATCGCCCGGGCATCATCGAAGAAGAGGCTCTCCCCCTGCATGCCTCGGGGTATCTTCCCGATGCGGTCGGCGAGTTTTCCTGCGGCGAGGCTGACGAGGGTGCGCAGTGGCACACGCTCGGCAGCGTGCTGCGCCGGCTGCGGCGGAACAAACACGCCGATGAGGTCGCCACGCTCGAACGGGCGATGCGCGCCTGCGCCGCCGGGCACGCCGCCGCCCTCGCGACCGTGGCCCCCGGCATCACCGAGTTCGAGGTGTATCAGGCGATTCATGCGGCGGTGCTGGCCGAGGCCCGGCATCCCGTCCAGATCTACGGCGACTTCCGCTCGACCAACCGCGCGACTCCCAAGCGGGGAGGCGCCCCCACCGACCAGGTGCTGGCCGAGGGAGATCTGCTGCTGTTGGATTACTCGGTGATTGTCGACGGCTACCGCAGCGACTTCACGAACACCGTCTCGGCCGGCCCCCCCAGCCCCGAGGTCCAGCGCATGTTCGACGCCTGCCACGAGGCGCTGCAGGCGGGAGCGGCGGCGTTGCGTCCCGGGGTGCGCGCGGTCGACATCTACGAGACCGTGGCCGCTCCCCTGCGACAGTCGGGCTGGGGAGACACCTTCACCCATCATGCCGGCCACGGCCTGGGACTGGCCCATCCCGAGCCCCCCATTCTCGTGGCCGAGTCGGCCGATGTGCTCGAAGCGGGCGATGTGGTCACCCTCGAACCGGGATTGTATGGCCCCGGAGTGGGGGGGATCCGCCTCGAACACAACTATCTCCTCACCGAGACCGGGGCCCGCTGCCTCAGCCCGCACGAATTGCGGCTGACCCTTCCCTGAAGACCCGCTGGCGGACGAGGGAATGGGCCGACCATTTTGGCCCCGTCAGACGCGCATTGGACCCGCAACGACAGTATCATCCCGAAAATGAGCGGCCCCGCCTCCCCGGCTGCGGAGAGTCCCACGGGTTGCTCCCGCACCGCTTCGCCCTCCCTGTTTCTCCCCCCGTCTCCTGTTGTTGCGGAGTTCCTCATGCTGCCAGCGAAGATTCATCGCCGCGAGTTCATCGACCAGATCCTGGCGGGTGCCGTCGCCGCCTTGGCCGCCGGCGGGAAGCCCACCTGGGCCGATGACGCCCCGGCTCCCCGAGTGGTGGGTCCGAATGACAAATTGCGGGTCGCGGTGATTGGCTGCAACGGGCAGGGGGGGGCCCACATTGGGGAGTGGCTGCGGAACCCCGAGGTCGATCTGGTCGCCGTCTGCGACTGCGATCCCAACGCCTTCGCCAAGCACGCGAAGCGGTTCAACGAGCTGAAGACTCCGCCCGTCTATGTGCAGGATGTCCGCAAGCTGCTGGAAGACAAGCGCATCGACGCGGTGTCGATCGCCACCCCCAATCACTGGCACGCCCTGATGGCCGTCTGGGCGATGCAGGCGGGTAAAGATGTCTACGTCGAAAAGCCCTGCAGCCACAATGTGCGCGAAGGACGCGTGATGACGCAGTGGGCCCGCAAGTTGGGCCGCATGGTGCAGATGGGCGTGCAGAGCCGCAGCATGCCCGGCATGCGCCAGACCCTCGAGTTCGTGCTGTCGGGAAAGATTGGCAAGGTCTCGCATGCCCGCGCCATCTGCTACCGCCGCCGCGACAGCATCGGCCAGGTCACCACCCCCGCCCCGGTCCCCGAGGGGCTCGACGTCAACCTGTGGTGCGGCCCCGCGCCGCATGAAGTGCCGATCCGCCAGCGGTTTCATTACGACTGGCACTGGGTCTTCAACACCGGCAATGGCGACCTGGGGAACCAGAACCCGCACGAGCTCGACAAGGCCCGCTGGGGCCTCGCCAAGCAGACTCTGCCGCACAAGGTCATCAGCCTCGGCGGCCGGCTGGGGTATGTCGACAACGGCGATGTCGCCAACAGCCAGGTCACCATCTACCAGTGGGACGATGCCGAGCTGATCTCCGACGTCCGCGGTCTGCCCATCAAGTCTCCCGTCGCCTTCGGACTGCACACCGGCGGATTCAATGGTGCAGCCAACATCTGGTTTGGCACCGAGGGGTATGCCGTCGGCCCCAACTACACCTCGGGCATCGCCTTCGACTACGACGGCAAGGAACTGGGGAAGTGGAGCGGCGGCGACTACCAGCTGCACTTCGCCAACCTCGTCAAGGCGATCAAGAGCCGGAATTACAAAGACCTGCACCTCGACATCGAAGATGGTCATCTCTCGAGCGCCCTCGCGCACCTGGGGAATGTGTCGTACCGCCTCGGGCAGCCCGCGGCACTGGGGACCCGCCCGCAGGGACTCGAGGGAAGCAAGCATGTCGTCGAAACCTTCGACAGCTTCGAGGCGCATCTGCGGGAAAGCGGCGTCGACGAGAACACCACCCCCTACCGCCTGGGGCGACCGTTGACCATCGACCCCGTCACCGAGCTGTCGAGCGATGCCGAGGCGAACCGGCTCTTCACCCGCGAGTACCGGAAGGGATTCGAACTGCCGGAAGTGACCGCCTGAACGGCTCTCCGCCTCACCCTCCAGAGTCTGCCATGGCGACGGAATACCCGCTGTTCGAAGCCCGCGGCACCCCCCGGGAGGTGGGCCGGCAGCACGGTGCCCAGGCGCGGGAGCAGATTCGGGGCTACCTGGCGGCGCTAGCCGAGTCGTTGCAGATCGGAACGCTCTCATTGCGCGAGCGGGCCGGTCGCTTTCAGCCGATGTTCGCAAGCCAGGTCCCCGACTTGTGGGACGAGGTACGCGGTCTGGCCGAGGGGGCGGGCATCACCGATGCCGACGCTCTCGCGCTGCAGTTGCGGGGGGAATTGGGCCA
>CAIOTJ010000433.1 GCA_903861195.1 uncultured Planctomycetaceae bacterium
CCCGCGTTCTCAGGCATGTTCCCACTGATCGATCTGTTCGCGAATCGACGCAAACGAGATCGGGATTTGGGCGAGGGCGGTGGGGTTGCTTTCGAAGGGGACCGGAGCGTGCAGCTCTCCTTCGACCACCTGCACCTCTTCGCCCAGTTCCTGCATCCAGGGCTGGATATCGGTGGGGGAGCCAGAGGAGGTTGAGAGATATTCTTCGGCCAGGATTTCCAGCCGGGGGAAGCTTTCCTGCTTGGCTCCCTCGCGGACCTCGATCATCGCCGGACGCACAAGAGCCAGAATCGAATCGAGAACCAGCGGCTTGATGAAGCGCTCGTTGAGGCGGTCGGTCACGCTGGGGAGCCGCATGCCGTGCGCCTTTTCCAGCCGCTTGAGCTTGGTGAGAAAGCTGCGGGCCATCGGGCCGGTCTTACGGCCCAGGTACTTCTGCCACTCGGTGGCGAGACTGGCCCGCCCGGCCCGTGAGAGAACGTCGTGGGCAATCTGGATGGGGGCGAGGTTCCAGTCCTGCCGATCGTAGTCGGCCTCGAGCCGCTCGAAATCGAGCAGACAGTGCAATTGCTCGCCGTAATCGGAGTGGGTCGTGGTCGAGTTGTATTCCAGGAACCGGTCAAACTTCTCGACCACCGACCGCAGGATGATCTCCAGGGTGTCGGCCGCCGACTCCCGCGACATCACGTAGTCGATATCGTTGAGCAGGCGGATGGGATGCAGGGGATCGGCATTCTCTTCGAGGTAGTCGAGATAGGCGGCCGCTCCGCGCTGGACAATGCCCCGCAGGTTGCCAATCGACAGCATCCGGGGGTGGAACAGGTCGGCCCCGTAGTTCTTGATGAACGTCTTGATCTCACGCCACAGGTGGCGATCGTTCATCGCCTCGATTGTGCTGAGCCGCATGGTCGAACTGTGCTTCAGCCAGAGCCGCATCGACAGTTCGGTGATGCCATGGAAGAGCTCGAGGATTTTCTTGTCGGTATTGTCAGGCCTGCGCCAGGCGCGGGAGGCGTCGAGCACCACCTCGAGCGAGGCGTGCACCGAGGTCTCGAGCAGGCGGTCGAACTCGGTGATCGACATCCCCTGCGGGGGATTGGCCCGCTCCATGTTGTACGCGGTCCGCAGCACCTGCCACCCTTCGCGGAACAGCCCCAATTGAGGCAATCGCCGCAACAGCAGCCGCAGCAGCCCCTGCAGGTTGCGGGCCGCCAGGATCTCCCGCACCTTCCCCCCCCGATCGAGGGGGACATACAACAGCGGAAGACGCGACAGTTGCTTCAGCAGGGGCATCAGCTGGGCCTGCACCGCCTCGGGAGACTTTGACTCGAGCGCCTGCATGAGCCGCTGGACCCGCTCTTCGAGCCCCGTTCCCGCCGCCGGCACGTCAGTCGTAGGCGGCGCGTCTCGCAGCAGCGTTCGCAGTATGCGGCCATTCTCCTGCAGCCCCACCACCACCCCAATCGAGTTGTTCAGCACGCTGAACTTCAGGTGCAGCTCGCGGTCGAACTCGGCCAGGGAATCTGGGTCTCCCCCCGGTACCTGGGGCTGCCACTCATTCAGCCGTTCGACCAGCGCCACCAGTCCGCGGATCAACTCTTCGTTCCGCTCGCTCCAGACCTGTACCACGGCCCGACGTTCGGCCAGTTGCTCGGGATGATTCTTCAACCCCCACTCGGCCGCCAGCCGCCAGCCATTCGAGAGGGCCACCAGAAACCGCAGGCGCTGTTCGAGAGGCCCGGCCAACTGATCGAGATCGGTGTCGATGTGCGAGCTCGATTCGTCGAGGGTATCTCCCTGGTGCCCGTCATTGGCGCTGTCGCGGAAGACCACGTTCTCGTACGCCGCCCCAAACAGGGGATTCTCTTCTTCCTCCGATTCGTCCGGCAGTTCGAACGGATCGAAGGGCTGCGCCGGTTCCTGGAGGGTCCGACGTTCTTCGGGGGGCAAACCTCCGGCCAGCTTGAGGTTGACCTTCCCCTCTCCCAGGATCTGGGGAGGCTGGGTCCATTCACCCCCATTGACTTCGACCCGCTCGAAGAAGGTCCGCAGACGATCCCAGTTTTTGGGATCGGTCGCCGGCCCTCCCTGCGGTTCGGTCGTGATCATCCGCACCCAGTTCTGCAACAGGGGCCAGTAGGCGTAGACCCCCGCCTCGAGCGGGACAGTCTCGCCCTGACTGAGCCACTGGATCAGCAGGTTCATCGAGGCGACGGTGTCCCGTTTCCGCAGCAGCAGTTCAATGACGGTCGCACAGGCCCGGGCCGAGTCGAGAGTCTCGACATGCTTCTTCCAGAAGGCGAGGTCCCCGGCCCCTTCACCCGCCGCCCGCCATGCCAAGAGCACTTCTCCCACCCGCCGGGCCGAATCGCACGAGATCTCTCCCAGCACCGGCTGCAGATCGGCGACCGCCGTGGAGGCGAATTGATCCCACCAGGTGGCGAGGGTGTGGAACCGGCGATGCAGATCAGCCACCAACTCGGGCTGACCGGCCGCCGCCGCCTCGCACTCCACCCGGCTGTAGGCGTTGAAGATCTGGTCCATCATCGCCAACAGGCGGTCGATGCGGGGATCGGGAACCGCGTCTTCCCGCGAGGCGAACAGCGGGAAATGCCCCTGGAAGCCGAGGATGTTCCATGGGTCGGCCAGGGCTCCACACTCAATTCCCCGGTGCAGCAGGTCGACCGCCGCGTCGAGACAGTCGGACGCCTCCTTGGTCTGCTGCTGGTCCACACAGAGAATCGCCTGGGTCAACTGCAGCTGGATCTCGGTGTCGAAACGGGTCGAGGCGGCGGGAATGATGCGGGCCTGCCGCCGGGCCGCCGCGCCATATCCCATCCGGGCGTACAACCAGGCCAGTTGCGACCGCTGCAACTGCTGGCAGCCGTAATTGGCCAGGTAGAGATTGAGATGCTGGCGGATCTTGCCGAACGGCTGCTGCACCAGTTGAGCCTCGCGGCGCAGCCGCTCGGCATGCTTGCCCGTCATCGATTGCAGCAGCATCTGGTAAAACGCGTCGCGCTGCCGGGCCACCCTCGGCAGAAGGTTGGTGAGGCTGATGCTGGAATCGTGCGTGTCGGGACCGGCTCCGCTGATTGACGAGGCCATCAGCATCGTGCCCGACAGCACAGCCGCCGCCTCGCTGAGTTGTTCCTCCTCAGGAATCTCGGGGCTCGACTGCATCCAGTTCAAGAGCGCGTCGAGAATCACGCAGCGGACCACGAACCGCCGGTATCGGCCCGAGACGTCGATGAGGTGCGGGTCCCACTCGCCGAAGGTGTAATTCGTGCGGCGGTAGACGGGATGAGAGTTATCGTAGGCGCGGAGGTCGAGAGCCAGTTCGTCGAGCAGGTTGAGGTCGAAGTAGGCCCCGGCCAGCACGGCGGGGGGCATCGACCGCAGGATCTCGAGCGCCCGGGAGACCACCGGTTGATACCGTCCTTGGGCCACCCCCACCTGACGAATGTAAAGCGGGATCGGGCGGTGCCGCTCATGCGTGTAGGGCTGCATCCGCCGTCGGTTTTCGAGCACCGCCACCGGACGATGCCCGAGGTAGTCGTTCAACTGGTTGAGAGCCCCATCCACCAACCGCTGTGTCTCGCTCCAGGGCCCTCCCTGTGCCAACGTCGCCTCGAACACCCGGGCCACGAAGAAGGGATCGTAGAAGTAGCTGGAATCGATGTGGGCCAGCAGGTCGGCGTGGTAGGCGCGGTAGGCGGGAATGACCTGATCGAAGACCGCTTCGATCACCCCGCGGGCCTGGGTGATGTCGGCAAACGCCCCCCCTTCGGTCGACAGCAAGCGCACCCGGTTGAGCAGCAGGTCGCGCAACGCGGCCCCCGCCGCCTCCTGGTGCAGCAAAACACCAAACCGATTGAGCCGCCCCTGAAACTTTGAGTCGGGCTGACCATTCGAAAAGTTGAGGTAGCCCAGCATCTCGCGGAGGGCGACGTCGTCCTCGGCCGAAGGGACAAATGCAGTGGGCAAAGCTGGCGAATCCATCGTGTGACTGGTTGATCTCTGAAAGTGTCAGGATGACCGAATGGTAGTCGGTTGGGAGACGCTTGGCGAATGCTCCCGACTCCCGCCACTTCCACCGCAGCTCGGACCGAGACAGTCGGCTCAATCGCCTCGGTTCGGGCTCTGCCGCGGACCCAGTTGACCGACAACGCCGCGGGGCAATTCGGCGGAAGTGCCAATGAAACTTCGGGGCCCCCGCATGCCTGCGGCCGGTCGTTGCAGATCCCCTGC
This sequence comes from uncultured Planctomycetaceae bacterium, assembly GCA_903861195.1. Lineage (GTDB taxonomy): Bacteria > Planctomycetota > Planctomycetia > Planctomycetales > Planctomycetaceae > UBA10511. The sequence continues at coordinate 4,252 of CAIOTJ010000433.1, forward strand.
GCCGTTATCGGCGTCCCTCGGGAAACTCGCCGGGCATGGTCCCGGGGGGACCGGGACGGTAGGGTGGCCGCGGAACCGGTGGCGGCGGCAGGGGAGCGGCCGGTCGGTTGAGTGGCTCCGTGGGCCGGGAGTGGGGGGCGGTGAGTGGTGCCTTGGTTGCCGTCGGGCCTCGCGATGGGGGAACCGGCGGAACGTGGCCCGGCTTGGCCGGCGTTGACTCGCGAACAGCCCGATCCGGGTCACTGTCCGCGACGGCATCTCCCCCCCGGCTCCAAAGACTCCGCAACCGGACCAGCCACAGCCAACCCGCCCGGCCAACCGCTGCCGTCGCGGCGATGGCCAGCAGGGCAATCCATCCCCGGCTTGGAAATGGAGCGGGGGCGGGTTTCTCTTCGCCGGGGAGCATGCGGGGGTTCGCACGCGCCGCGGCGGCGTTCACTTCCTGCCAATGGGCGTCGCGCCGCTGCTGCTCGGCCTGTTGCTCGGCCAGGGCCCGCCCCATCGCCAGGCCGGCCCACAGAAACAGTGCGAGACCGATCCCCAGCCACACCAACCAATTCCTCCACCACGCGTCTGGCACCATCACAATCTCCCTTCAGACACAGTCGGGTCGTCCATTCCCAGAGCCAGCCCACCGTTCCGGATACCGCTCGGCACGACGTCGGCTGCCCGTTGATCCCTGAGGGGGAATGACTGGCAGGACGATTGCCGGACGTGCGGTTCCTCCAGAGCCGCTTGACCCTGTCGACCGCAGCCCCCTAGGCTCGCTATCTGGGAGACGGATCTCCGGGGAGACCGCCTCGTACTTCTTCATGGCGAAACCTGTCGAGACTCTCATGATTTTCGCGACCACCTCTCCCTTTCGCCAGTGGCTGGCTCTGGGGCTGGGAAGCCTGTGTTGCCTGCTGCTGCACCCCGCGGGACTGGCCGCCCAGGGGTTCCGTCTCGGACGGGGAGCCGCCCCCCCCCGCGCGGTCGTTCCAGCGCCCGCCACAGTGACTGTCCCAGCGGCCGGTTCTTCCGCAGGCCCGGCACTGCGGGAGGTGACCGGTCGCAGCCGGCGGTTCTCGCTTGAGGTTTTCACCAAGGCCGACTGTCAGCAATGTGCCGCGGCCCTGAAGTTTGTGGAACAACTGCAAACCCGCCGCCGCGACCTGCAGGTGACCATCACCCCGGTCGATACCGACCAGGAACAACTGCGGCGTTACTACGCCCTCTGCAAGCAACAGAAGGTGGCCAAGCCGGGGCTGCCGGGAATCGCGGTGGGTGAGCAGTTGTTGGTGGGTTACCGCGATGACGCGACCACCGGACGGCAGATCGAGGATCTGCTGACGATCGAGGTCTTCACGCAGGACGGCTGCCCGCACTGTGCGGCGGCGAAGCGGTTCCTCGATGGCTGGAAGGCGCGCAACCCGACGCTGCCGCTGGTCTACCGCAACATCGCACGCGAGCCGGGACAGCTCGACCGGATGCGCGAGATCGCCCGCCGGCACAACGTGGCCAGTCCGAACGTGCCGTTGGTGTCGCTGTTCGGCAAGATCCAGGTGGGGTTCGACCGCCCCGAGACCACCGGCCGCCAGTTGCAGGAACTGGTCGAGAAGTACTACCCGCTCGAACCCGACGCCCCCGCGGCGGTCCCTGTACGGCCCGAAGCCGGCGCCACCGTTCCTCCGTCGGCGAAACCCGAGACTCCAGCTCCAGCTCCCGCGGAAAGTCCAGCGGCGGCCTCGCCGTCGTCCGCCGCTGAACCGCAATCCCAGCAGCCACGACCCCAGGAGTCACCGTCGCCAGCAGCACCGACCCAGGCTTCTCAGTCAGGACGGGCTGTACCGGACTCACGCACCGTCGGGGCCGGCCACGGCACCTCGGCCGGGGTTCCGGTTTGGGCGATTGCGCTCAGCCTCGCTCAGGTGGAAGGGACCGAACAGCCTTCCTCTTCGCCACCCGCCGCCCATCCGCCGGGCGAACTGCCGCCGCTGGAACCGGAAGAACTGCCGATGTTGGACGAGGCGGACCTCGACGCGCTCGATTCCCCGGCGAACAGCCCGGATGGCCCGGCGGCCGACGCTC
>CAIOTJ010000434.1 GCA_903861195.1 uncultured Planctomycetaceae bacterium
CGGTCTTCTTCGCGATCGCTTCAGCCCCGCCCGGGCGGTACTTCGGGCGGGGCTTTTGGCTGCGCTGGGCCTCGAGGGAAAGCAGACCAACCGGCAATTGGCCGGGAAGTTGGGGGGGCCCCCCTTGGGCAATGCCCCCCAGTGATTTGGGGGTTCCACCGGTGGATTTCGCCACCGCAGGGTTGGCTGGACCAACGGTTCGATTGACCACCGGGCGATCTCGGTGTTCCACGAAACGAAACAGCCCCGCGAGCGGGTGGCTCGCGAGGCTGTGATGCGCAGAGGTTTCAGCGGGCGAGTTTAATTCGCCGCCTCGGCGGTTGCCGGGGCATCCCACACCATGCAGTGCGATTCGATCGAGACCACGCAGAGTTTCTTGGTTTCGGGGTGAGGTGCGAGATCGTACCCGGCATCCCGCAGCAGTTTCTCTTGTTCCTGTTCGATGGGGCCGGCGTCTTTGACCGCCCGCCACCAGTGCAGATGTGGCCAATCACGGCGGACCACCTTGAGACACGACTCCATCGTGCGTCCGTTGGTCCCCGGGCTAAAGCCAGCCTTCCGGGCCAACACGGTGAAGGTGGCGAGCTTGCTCGCCCGCTTGAGTTCCCACAGAAGTTCGGCGATGAGATCGGCGCGTGTCGAGGCCATTCCGCTATCCTCTGGAACCTGGAGGGGTGACGTCGCGGAACGGCTCCAATCCGCGATCAAATGAAGATTCTATGATATCGGAATGGTCCGCGCCGGGCAACCAACGTCTCTGGCTCGGCATGTCCACCCGTGCGCTGCAGGTGGCTCTCCGTCAGGCCGCAGGCAGTCTTCCCCAGGCCTGTTGGGACAAGAACACGTAACCCGCGCAGACGAGCAGTTCCCCCAGGCAGACCGCCGTGAGGTAACGTGCAAACGGCAACCTCAGGCTCCCGGCCAGATAGCAGGCGAGATCGGTGGGAGCGAGCGGAAAGAACGACCAGCCGACCAGGGCCCAGAACCCCCACCGGCCAGACAACCACTGGAGCATCCGGCGCGACTGGTTGGGATGACGGGTCTCGAACCATTGGTCCAGACCCAACAGGCCGGCGAAGTGATAGATCAAGGTGGCGGACAGCGCGATTCCTGCCAGACTGATCCCCAGCACCAGTCCGGGCCGCCCGGGAAACAACAGGCAACCCGCCAGCACAAACGGTGTCGAGGGAATCAGCACCAGGGCCCGGGTGACCGAGGCCAGCAGGTAGAGCAGCAACAGGCCGTGTTCGAACCGCTGCAGGTCGGCGGCGATCTGACCAGGGGTAAACTCAGCGGCATGCGTGGCGTAATACCCCAGGACCAGCCCCAACACCACCAACCAGCCCCGCAGGGCCCAGCGGCGGCAGCGGGACAATCGCGAATCAGCAACCATTGGTCTTCACACCCAGGGAATGCACCGGTCTCCTGACGGGAGACCCTCGGATAGGATAAACCAATGGCCCGGCGTTTGTCGGAACACAACTGGGCCGCGGCTCGCTGTCCGGTGATCGCGCGTGCCAAATTCCGTACTCTCAGTGGGGCCGATTCGTCAGTGGGGCCGATTCGTGTGATTCGCTGCCCCCCGGCCCCGCTTGTCCCCCGGTTCCAAAAATCCTGATGAAAACGTGTGTCGAGTTCGACCGGCGTCAGTTCCTCGCGATGGGCCTGGCGCTGTGGAGCGGCAGTCAGGGGCGGGCATTCTGTCAGCCGGGAGAGTCGGCCCGCTCCCAACCCGTTCTGGGCCCGGGCCCCGGTTCCGGCCGCGTCCTGAAAATCGCCCCCCGCGATGGAGCCGAACTGCAGAGCACGTTGTGGCGGCAGGCCGAGACGGGCAACACCCTGCAGCTTCCCGCCGGGGCGAACCTGATCCTGACCCCCCGCGAAGAGCGGGTGGGACCGCACCAGGAAATCTCCCGACACCCGTTGTTGATCCCGCCGGGCGTGCGACTCGACTTGAACGGAGCCACCCTGCAGCTGGAATTGACGGTGAACTGTTATGGAGTGCGGCTGTCGAACGACTCGGCCCTGCGGAACGGGACCATCCAGGTGGTCCGCAGCCAGGGGAAAGGGCTGCAGGCCTGCTGGCACAGCGGGGTGTCGATTGGGGCCGCGTATGGCGACGGGGGGACTCCGGATCAGCCGGGGGTGTTCTCGACGGTGGCTCAGTGGGGGGTCGAGGACCTGGTGATCGAGCAGCCCTTCCCGGCGGCGGCCATGCAGTTGATGTCGGAAGCGTGCCGGGGGGTCATTCGCCGGGTGACAATTGCCGACTCTCCGCGGGCCCTGTTGGGGGTCGGTCTCGACTGGGGGAGTGTCGGCCCGATCACCAGTGAGGACCGCGAGATCGCCCGGATGCGGGGGCTCTGGGAGCGGGGAGAGATTTACTCGACGCATCCGCACGACATTCGGATCGAAGCGGTGCGGGTGGGGAACCTGGGCCGCTGCCAGGATGGAAACGACGCGGGAATTCGCTGTTCGGCGTGTGATCACATCACGATCCGCGACCTGCGGGTGGAGTCGGCAGCGGCGGCGCTGGCGATTTTCGGGGGGGATCTGGGTTACGAGTTCGCGCGGGAAGACTCGCGCGACCGGGCGCACCAGGGGTACGACGTGGATGGCGTGCGGATTGACCGCGCCGGGATTTTCGGCCTGGTTTTGAACGGCCTGGCCGACAATGTCTGGCGCGCCCGCGAGAACCACGGCTACGAACCAGTCCGCGACCCGTGCCGCCCGGGATTGGACCAGCCACAATTGCGGAACATCGACCTGCGGGGGGTTGGGGGCAAGTCACAGGGGGTGTATGCCGTCGCGGTGACCGACGCCCACCTCGATCGAATCCAGATCCGGGGTTTTGAAACGGGAGTGCATCCCGAGGATTGGGTCGACGGCCTGCAACTGACGCGGGCTGTGCTGGAAGACAATCAGCATGCCGCCCGAATCGAGGGAGTGCGGTCCCCGGCGCAACGCGTCGAGATCACCAACTGAAGGGGACGCACCCCGTTTTGACGAGCCGGCCGGCTGAGTGTGAGTGTGAGTGGTGGATGTTCCCGCGCTGTTTGTGGAGAGTGCCAGATGATGCACCGAGTTCTGGGGAGGGGGGCTGTTATTCTCTGCATCCTGCTGGCGTATGGCCGTCTCGTGCTGGGAGAGCCGATCCAGAACGGGGGGCCAGAGAAGACCGGGCCGGCGGGAGAGTGGACCGAGAGCTCGCTGCGGGTGGGGTCACTGGAACGCTGGTTTCGGGTGTACCGCCCCCGCAAACTTCCCGAGCATCCCCCTGCCGTTCTCCTGCTGCATGGGGGCACGCAGAGCATGCGCAAGATCTTTGCTCTCCGGGCGGGAGGGACCCGCGCATGGACCAGTGTCTGCGATCGGGAGGGAGCGGTACTCATTGTCCCCAACGGGGTGAATCCGCAAACGGGCGACACGCGGGGCGACAATCAGAACTGGAATGATTTGCGGTCATCGAAGTCCGACCGGAATTCCACGGCCGATGATGTGTCGTTCATCTTGCAGTTGCTGGACGAGATGGTTCGCACTCACGGTTTGGACAAGGGTCGGATCTACGTCACCGGGGCGTCGAATGGAGGCATGCTCACGTACCGGCTGTTGATCGAGGCTCCGGAACGGTTCGCCGCCGGCGCGGCATTCATCGCCCTGCTGCCGGCCGATCTGCGGGGTCTCGAACCTCCCCCCAAGCCCACGCCCCTGTTGATCCTCAATGGAACCGAGGACCCGCTGGTCCGGTGGGAGGGGGGGCCGATTCGGGGACAGACCGAGAAGCTGATGTCGGCTGAAAGTCACCGGGACTGGTGGATTCGCGCCAATCGCGCCCAGGGAAACGGGGTGCGCGAAGAGGCTCTTCCCGATGCCAGTCCCGACGACGGATGCCGGATCTACCGCACGCTCCATCCGGCGCAGACAGGGGGCGCTCCGGTGCTGTTTCTGAAAGTCCAGGGAGGCGGTCACACGCTCCCGTCACGGACGCACACGCTGCCCGACAACGCCATGGTCCGGCGACTGATTGGCCCCGTGTGCCGTGATGCCGAGGGGGCGGAACTCGCCTGGGAGTTCATGTCCCGTTATCAGAGATAAGACTCCCCCGGCGCCGCGGTTCACGCTGTCCCGTGGCAAGGCCGGCGAAGCGCTGCTGCCAGCACGGACATGGAGGGTTCGCCGCCCGTCTCTGACGGTCGCTCAGTCGAGATGCTCTCCACCGGGCGCTCTGCAGGCCGTCGACCTCGCCCTGCGCTGGTTTCGGGCTGTGGCCCGAAACCAGCAACTCCTCGAATGGTTGGGGTGTCAATTCAGATTCAGCAGGCGGGCGACATTGCCGCCGAGGATGAGCCCTTTGTCTGCATCGCTGATGTCGAGCTTGCGCACGTTGTCGAGCTGCGCACGGGCGTACTCGGGGGCCGTGGGATTCTTGTAGGGACCGTCAGTCCCCCAGACCAGACGCCGTGCGCCGACGCGGGCCACCGCCTCGCCAATCTTCGCGGGCAGGCCGACGGCACTCAGGTCGAGCCAGACATTGTCGAACTCCTCCGCCAGCCGGATGAACTGATCAGTCATGACGGCGTCGGTCGAGTTGTACCGCCCCATGTGGGCGAACCAGAACGGGGTCTGGGGGAAGGTTTTCGCCAGTCGCGTGGCGACGGCAGCATTCCCGGCCACGTCGACGAGGCAGGGGATGGGAAATGTGCCCGCCAGGCGCAGCAGGGGATCGATCACGTAATCGGCCAGCGTGCACTCCCCCACATGCAGTTTGATGCCGCGAAAGCCCTTCTGGGTGACCGCCTGCTCGACCACGGGCAACAGCGCGATCTCATAGCTGGGCAGACCATAGAGAAACGGAATGAGCCGGTCGGGATATTTCTCAACCGCCGCGGCGGCCATTTCGATGGACCGAACGGTGGTGGTTTTCATCGCGAAGACAATCGAGCGGGCGATGCCCACGTCATCCATCAGCTCGACAATTGACTCGGCCGACCACTCGGTTCCGGCGGCGTCTCCATGTTTCAGATGCACATGGCAGTCGATGAGGAGAGCCTGGTCCGTTCCGCTGGCGGCCAGCCCCTCCGCCGCCGGGCCCAGACCCCAGGCGGCCGCGGCGGTGGTCCCCAGAAACGAGCGGCGGGTCAGTTCACCTTCGGGGTGGTCGAACGGCGACATGGCGAAATCTCTCGCGGGAAGGTCAGAGGGGGGCTGGAGGTCGGGAAGATTCCGGGCCCGGCGATTCCGCACCGCAGACCCGCCCCGGCCACCCCTGCCAGTCTGGCCGAGGTGCGCGTCGGAAACCAATCAAAATCTTCCCATGCGCCGGGCATTGTGCAAAGTCGGCTGAGCGGCCAAGGGATCGTCCGCGCGGCTGCGGCCCGCCGGACGTCAGGACTCACAAGCCGCCTGACGACCCGTCGGGGAGCATTCCCGCCCGTTCCGGTTGGGGCGATCGTGGCGGCCGTCACGCGGGTTTCCCCGGTGGTCCAGCCACCTCCCCCCCTGTTGACCCGCCGACACATCGGGTAGACTTTAGAGTTGGTTTGTCGTGTTGCTGTGTTCAGGCGCTGAGAGGGGCCTCCCGGTGGGGAGTGGTTTTGTTCCTTCTGGCGGCCGTTCCGGAAAAGAGAGTCGTTCGCTGATGCAGTCGCTGCCCATTGTTGAACTGTCGAATCCCACGGGAAATCCCCAGCCAGTCTCCGAGGCGGAACCGGGAGCGGCGAAGGGGACTTATGCGTTTGTCAGCCTGGGGTGCCCCAAGAACCTGATCGACAGCGAAAAGATGCTCGGCAGCCTCGCGCTCGACGGCTATGCCCTCGTCTCGGACCCGGCCGGGGCCGACTTCGTGATCGTCAACACCTGCGGCTTCATCGAGAGTTCGCGCGACGAATCGAAGGCGGTCATCCGCGAGATGCTCGAGCTGAAGCGCCAGGGGCAAACGAAGGGGGTCATCGTCGCCGGCTGTCTTCCCGAGCGAATGGGGGGGAAGCTGCTCGAAGAGCTGCCCGAGGTGGACCACATTGTGGGGGTCTTCGCCCGCGAAGAGATCACCAAGGTGGCCGACCGTCTGGTGGGGGGCGTCCGTGAGCAGCGGGAGGTGTTCCGGCCCGCTCCCATTCGGGCCCTCGATGACCGGGCCCGGCTGCGCATTACCCCCCGGCACTACGCCTA
>CAIOTJ010000435.1 GCA_903861195.1 uncultured Planctomycetaceae bacterium
CCTGCCGCACATGGCCCGGCAGATGCAGCATTGCGCGCTGATCCGCAGCATGCGGCACACCAATCGGCTGCACGACTCGGCGTCGATCGAGACGCACACCGGCCGGCAGGCGGCCCAGGGAGACCGCGAAGAGTTCGCCCCGATCCCGCAGTTCTTCCCCTGCCACGGCGCCACCGTGCATCATCAGAGGCAGGCCACCACCCACGTTGTGCAGCATGCCTCGCTGCCGTACCTGTTTCACAATGTGATTGACGTCCCCTGCCAGGGAGGGGGCTTTCTGGGTTCGACGTTCGACCCGTTCCGCATCACGGTCGATCCCGAGAAGCAGAGTTACGCCGTTCAGGAACTGCTGCCTCAGGCCGGGCTGCCGGTGGAACGGATGAAACGGCGTTCCGAACTGCTGAACCTGGTTCAGCCCGACGCCAGCGCGCGGAGCAATCCCGCGGCACTCGACCGCTTCTACAGCCGGGCGCTCGACCTGCTGGGTGCCACCGAATTGCAGGCGGTGCTCGATGTGTCGCAAGAGAGCGAGGCGACCCGCCGCCGGTACGGACTCTATCCCCCGGGGGGCAAGATGCTGCCCCAGGAAACCGCCGGGGGACCCAACAGCGGGTTCGGCGCGCGGCTGCGCGGTCAGAACCTGCTGCTGGCCCGTCGGCTGGTCGAGGCGGGGGTCCCCTTCGTCAATGTCTACGACTATCGCCAGCAGGGGGTGAACTGGGACACCCACGCCAACAACTTCACCCTGCATAAAAACGATCTGCTTCCCCCGGCCGACCAGGCCCTGGCCGCACTGATTGCCGACCTCGACGAGCGGGGTCTGCTGGAATCGACCCTGGTGGTGGCGACTGGCGAATTTGGCCGGACCCCGGTGATCAACGCCAATGCCGGCCGCGACCACTGGCCCGACTGTTACACCGTGCTGCTGGCGGGAGGAGGCGTTGTGGGAGGAGCCATCCACGGGGCCAGCGACGCCAGTGGCGCCTACCCGGCCCGCGACCCGGTGACCCCCGCCGATCTCGCGGCCACCTTGTACTGGCGATTCGGACTCGATCACCGCACGCACATCCAGGACCGCACCGGCCGCCCCTGGCATCTGGCCGACGGCGAACCGCTGCGTCACCTGTTCGGCGACAGTTGAGCGAGCGCCCGCCCGACGCCGCGGCACAGATCACGACCACAACGGGGGGCCGGAACCCCCCTGCCCCAACCCTGCCCCTGGCCTACGACTTGTCGGGCTTGCCAGGTGCGGGGGGCACGGTGGGCTTGGAGGCCGGTTTGCCCGTCACCTTGACTGTCTTGCCCGTGCGGAAGTCATAGCCGCACGAGAGACAGAGAATCTGGACCTCCGGAGCCATCGCAAAACAACGGGGACACTCTTTTTCGGGGGCTGCGGCGGTGGGTGTGGGGCTGGCCGAAGCCACGGTGGGTGCGGCGGGCAGCTTGACCGGTTGGCCGCAAGCGGGGCATTTGGCGGTCTTCCCGGCCAGCTCCCGCTTGGCCTGCAGCTTCTTGCCGCACTGGCACTGCACCCGCAGCAGGCCATCGGCGGCGGGTGCGGCCGAGTCGGTGGCAGCGGGCTGATTGCGAACCACCGTGAGAATCTCGGCCGCCGCCTCGGCCGCCAGTTTCCGCAGATCGGGCTCGGGGTCCTTCGCGATCATGGTCTTCAAGACGGGAACCAGAGGCTGGCCCGCGGCCCCCAGAGTGCGGGCGATGGCCACCGCCTCGCGGCGCAGAGCGGCGTCGTGCTGCTGGAGGTACCCGGTCAGCGCCTCAACCGTGCGGTGTGGTTCCCGGCCAATCGCGGCCAACGCTCCCAGCACCGGCAGCCGCAGACCCGGTTCCTTGCGATGCAGTGCCCACAGCGGTTCGTGGGCGTGTCCCGCGGCGCGTCCCACCAGCCGCAGGCTGTGAATGCCCCAGAGTTTTAACCGTTCCTCGTGCTTGTTCAGCAGTTCCAGCAGCACCCGCACCTGCACCAGCGGAGTGGGCCCGATCCGTTCCAGGGCATCCAGCAGCACCTGCGTGGCCGGGCCGTCGGTCGTCTCGTCGATCAAATCCAGCAACCCCTGGGCCCCGGTGGCATCGCTGGGGCCGACGTGCGCCAGCAGGGTACGGGCCATCGCCGTGTAGACCGGGTGCCGGGAGATGGCGACCTGGGCCAGAGCGGCGACCGAGGTTTCGGCATCCGAGTGACTGACGGCGAGAAACAGGGCCGCCCCCAGCGGGTCGAGGGTGGCGTTCACCCCCGCCAGGCCCGCGATGGTGGTGAAGATACGCGACTGTTCCCCCTTCACCGTTTCACGGCTGCCCCGGTAGCGCTGCAGCCAGTCGGGTTCTCCCTGGCGTCCCTTGCGGCGGAACGCCTGCTGGTCTTCGTCGGTCGCCGCCAGTCCATAGCCCGTGTCGCTGCTGGTGTCAGTTACCGGTTCGGGCAGAAAGATCACCGAGTTGCAGGTCGGGCAATTGACCCGCCGCTGTCCCTCGGCGAGGGTGGCGTCGAACTTCTTGCCGCAATGACAGGTCACCGCTTGAGGCATGGCACCATTCCGGACCTGGGGAGCGAACCGTGAGGAAAGCGCATCACATCACCGCATCTCCGCAGGTTATCCCGGCGGGCGGGGGTGTGTCATCGTCGGTTTTTCCGGATTCGTAGAGACCCTCATCCCAGCCTCCCGGCGGTCCCACCGGCCCGCCGATCTTGTTCCGGACCGATCCGAAAGCCATACTGCGGCTGTCCTCCCGGGAGAAGTTGCATGACCAGTCCCTACCTCCACCCCCGGCTGCCCCGTCGCTCGGCCCTGCAGATTGGTGCCAGTTCGATTCTGGGACTGGGAATGAACCATGTGACCGGCCTGCGGGACCTGGCGGCCGCGAACGACAGCCCGCCGCCGCGCCGGCACCGGTCGGTGATCTACATCTTTCTGTCGGGGGGCCTCGCGCAGCACGAGAGCTTCGATCCCAAACCCCTCGCCCCCGACAGCGTCCGGGGCGAATTTGCCCCCATCGCCACCCGCACCCCGGGCTTGCAGATCACCGAGCACCTGCCGCTACTGGCCGCCTGCAGCGACAAGTGGGCCGTCGTCCGCTCGCTGTCCCACCTCTACAACGAACACTCCATCGGTCATCATGTGATGCTGACGGGGCGCACTCCTCAGCCGGTGGGGTTTGACGGCAATCGCCCCACCCGCCACGACTTTCCGTCCCTGGTGTCGATGGTCACCCGCGTGGTTCCCCCCCGCAACAACCTCCCCCCGGCAGCCGTGCTGCCCGAGCAGCTGGTGCATGTGACCGGCCGTACGATCCCGGGACAGTTCGCCGGGGAACTGGGAGAAACCTACGACCCCTGGTTCATCGAGGCCAGCCCTTTCCGCGATACGAACTACACGCACGGAGCCTTCCCCGAATACGGGTTCCAGCGGCAGAAGGGGGGGGCCAATCCTCCCGGGTATCGCTTCGAAGCCCCCCGGCTCGAACTGGCCCAGGGGGTGCTGACAAACCAGTTTGAATCGCGGTTGGCCCTGCTCGACTCGATCGAGCGGCAACGCCGGCAGTTGGATGACGGGGCGCTGGCGGCCGACTACGACCGGCACCGCGCGACGGCGGTCTCGATGCTGCTGCAGGGACGAGTGCACCGGGCGCTCGATGTGCATGCGGCCGACGCCCGGCTGCAGGACCGCTACGGCCGCAATTCATTCGGCTGGTCACTGCTGATGGCCCGGCAACTGGTCGAGGCGGGGGTCAGCCTGGTTCAGGTGAACCTTGGGAACAACGAATCGTGGGACACCCACGAGGCCGCCTTCCGCAACCTGCGTGAGTTCCTGCTCCCCCCGACCGACCGGGCGGTTTCGGCCCTGGTCGAGGATCTCGCGGACCGCGGCCTGCTCGAAGACACTCTCATCGTCATGGCGGGGGAATTCGGACGAACCCCCAAGGTCTTCACCTTCACTGGGGCCGAGACGAAGCTCCCCGGCCGCGATCACTGGGGAGCCGTGCAGAGTGTCTTTTTCGCCGGCGGAGGAGTGCGGGGAGGCACTGTCGTTGGCGAATCGGACGCGCTGGGAGGCCAGCCGAAATCCGACCGTCAAACCCCCGAGAATATGGGGGCGACGATCTACCACACCCTCGGGCTGCCCCCGACCGTCACCTGGCAAGACCAGCTCGACCGGCCGCACCAGGTGTATCACGCCGATCCGATCTGGGGATTGTGGGCGTAACGCCCGTCGAGACTCGTCCCCGCCACCCTGCGGGACAGCGCTCCCGGGGAGACAAGCCGCCGGACTGAGCCCAGCCCGTCCTGCGCAGCCCGTTGGTTCAGGCCAGGCCGATCAGGGCCGGCCGATCGAGTGGACCTCGAACCCCAGGCTGGTCAGACGGGCCACGTCGAGAATGTTGCGGCCATCGAACACAAACGCCGGGCGTTGCATGCCCGCCAGCACCCGCCCCATGTCGAGCCTGCGGAACTCATCCCACTCGGTCAGCACCGCGATGGCATGCGTCTGGGCGGCGGCGGCGTAGGCATCCGGGGCGATGGTCACATGCTCTCTCACCAGTTGTCGGTGGCGATCCGACAAGACTCCGGTGGCGTCCTTGAAGATCCCTTCCAGGGCATCCCGGATCTGCTGCTCGGAGACACGCGGATCGTAGATGACCAACCGGGCCCGCTCCTCCAGCAGATCCCGACAGACCGCGATCGCCGCCGACTCGCGGATGTCGTTCGTATCCTTCTTGAACGCGAACCCCCAGATGGCGATCTGCTTGTCCGACACGGTATGGAACATGGTGCGGACAATGCGGGCCGAGAACCGCCGCTTCTGGTAGTCGTTCATCACCACCACCTGCTCCCAATACTTCGCGACCTCGGACAGGCCGAAGTGCTCGCAGAGATAGACCAGATTGAGAATATCTTTCTGGAAGCAGGACCCACCGAACCCCACCGAGGCCTTGAGGAACTTGGGACCGATGCGCGAATCAAAGCCGATCGCGCGGGCCACCTCGTCCACGTCGGCCCCCGTCGCCTCGCACAGGGCCGAGATCGCATTGATGGACGACACCCGCTGCGCCAGGAAGGCGTTCGCCGTCAGTTTCGACAGCTCGCTGCTCCAGACATTGGTGGTGAGGATCTTCTCGCGGGGAATCCACCGGCTGTAGACCGCCACCAACTGCTCGACCGCGCGGGGCGATTCTCCGCCAATCAACACCCGGTCGGGGTTCAGCAGGTCCTGGATGGCGGTTCCCTCGGCCAGAAACTCGGGATTGCTCAGCACGTCGAAGGTCGCGTTGGTGGCTGAACTCGCGAGAATCCGCGCGACCGCCTCGGCGGTCCGCACGGGCAAAGTCGATTTCTCAACCACCACCTTGTGCCCGGTGGAGCATTCAGCGATCCGCCGCGCGCACTTCTCGACGAACTCCAGGTTCGCCGCCCGCCCCGCCCCCACACCGAACGTCTTGGTGGGGGTGTTGACAGAGATGAAGATCAGGTTGGCGTCGCGAATGGCCCCGTCGACATCGGTCGAGAAGGTCAGGTTTCGGCCGCGGGCCTCTTCAACCACCTCCTGCAGGCCCGGTTCGTACACCGGCAGTTCGCGCGAGTTCCACTGCGCGATCCGGGAGGCGTTCACATCGACCACATGCACCGGAATATCCGGACACTGCTTGGCGATCATCGCCATTGTGGGACCGCCGACATAACCGGCACCGATACAGCAAATGCGAGGAGTGGGACTGGGTGATGAGTCAGACATCGAACAGGGTTCCGTGCCCGAATGCGGCCGGGCTGCCGTCAGGGCGAAAAGAGAACAGGGATCAGAAATTTTCGCGACAGGACAGGGCGACTTCCCGCTGGTGCGACGGAGCCAGACCCCCTCCGAACCCCGCGGCCCGGAGCCTTGCTCCCGACAACTCGGTCACTTCGCCTCGCCATTGGCCAGCAGGTTCCAGCCCGGCCGGATCTCGCGGATCAGCAGTTTATCGGCATCGGGGTCTTGAATGAACAGTTCGCGGGCGGGGTTCCACTTCAGCGGGCGACGCAGACGATAGGCGATGTTCGCCAGGTGGCACAGCGTGGCCGAGCGATGACCGGTTTCGGCAGAGCAGATGGCCGGGGCTCCCCCCCGAATGGCCTCGAGCCAGTTCTGGTGATGATTGGTCGACGCCGGAACCTGACGGGCGTTCTCGGGCAGCGGTGGGGCCAGCAGTCCTTCGGGTCGGGTCGCGATGCCGCCGCGGCTGACCAGCAGGGTGCCGTCGGTCCCCTCGAAGACGCAGTCGGCCTTCACATCCCCCTCGAACTCATTGTGGATGATCTCGATGCCGTTGGCGTAGAGCATCCTCAGCCCGGCGAGCTGGGCGGGATTTTCGGGGGGGGTGATCAGCACCGGCCCGCTGGTGTCCATCTCGAGCGCCCATTGGGCGATGTCGAAGTGATGGGCCCCCATGTCGGCCAGAGGCCCCCCCGCGTACTCCCAGTAATTGCGCCAGGCGGGATAGTGCCCGTGGACCCCCTTGGGGCAGAGCACCTCGTTGTACGGCCGGAGGGGGGCGGGGCCGAGCCAGCGGTCCCAATCGGTCCCCTCGGGCACCGGCTGTTCGGGCAGGTCGCAGGCCATCGAGGGAGCCCCCACGCCAATCCGCACCCGCTTCACCCTGCCAATCCGTCCGTTCCAGATCAGCTCGACCGCCCGCCGAAAGTGCCCGCCGAATTCACTGCGCTGCTGGCTGCCCGTCTGGAAGGCGATCTTCGCCTTGGCGACTTCGTTCACCAGTTGCCGCCCCTCGGCCACGTTGTGGGTGAGGGGTTTCTCGCAGTAGACATGCTTGCCGGCCCGCGCGGCGAGAATCGCCGGCTGCACGTGCCAATGATCGGGGGTCGCGATGACCACGGCATCGAGCCCCGACTGGCCGAGCAACTCGCGAAAGTCATTGAACCCCTTCACCCCCCGGAAGTCGCCGCTCTTTTTCCGTTCCGCATACCGCCCCTCGACCATTTCGCGGGCACTGTTGGTCCGTTCTTGAACCACGTCGCAGACGGCGATCACTTCCACGTCGTCGCGGCTCAGGAACGCCCCGAGGTGATAGCGACCCATCGTCCCCACCCCGATGAATCCGAGGGTGAGGCGGTTGTTGGCCGCAGCCCGGGCCCGGGCAGGACGTGCGGCCCAGGCCAGCGAGGCGGCCGCCGCGGACTGCAAAAACTGACGACGATTGTTCATGGAAAACGGTCCGACAGTCGGGGGGGAAACAGAAGCCGCATCTGGCACGACGCGGCAGCCGTCTGGTCAGTCTAACCGCCCGTTTGACCCGGCGGCACCTTCGCGCAGCAAAAAACCCGCGGTTCCAGTCCGCAAACTGGAACCGCGGGTTGAAAGATCCGGGACGACACTGGAAAGCCTAAACGGGCTCCCACGATCCGTCAGCCAGTTGCCGCATGCCCGGGCCGGCGTCTCGGGGAGGTGTCCCATAGATCTTCAAACGGACGGTGCTCTCGGCATAGGTGCCGACCACATTGATGAACGACCACTCGGTCGAGGGTTCCTGCCCCTCTTCATCCTGCGTGGCCGGAAAGGCGTTCCACTGCAGGCTGAGCACCTTGGTGAACAGGCCGGACAGGGCCAGGAGATCAAACTGAAAGGCGACGGCTCGGGTCTGACCATCGAATCGCCCCCCCAGCAGCTCGGTCTGACCGAGGTACATGGAGATTTCCCAGCGGTCGGCCCCGGGGGAACATTCAAATCCCACGCGCCCCACATCGACAAATGGCTCGAAGAGTTCGGCCACCTGATCGACGAACTCGGGGAGCCACAGGGGACCGCTGTTCCTGGCCGCGCGGTACTCGGGTGATTCGATCTTCCTGATCAGGTGCTGCAGGGCGAGATGCGAATGACTCACGTTGAACGCTGGCTCCAGAAACAGGTGTCGGTTCATGCGTTGCTGCCGTAAACAAGTCTGCCTCATGTATCGGGAAATGCCAGTCCCGCTTTCACGTCAATTCCTCGTCCCGGCCTCTCCCACCCCGATCGGCGCGCACGAAATGCCGCACAGGCACGGTCTTTTCGAACCAGACATCTAATCCCCGCGTAGGGATCGCACCGTCGAGGTAGGCCCCGCCCACTCCGATTTCAGTTCCCCGCCCGCTGGGCAGCCCCCTCACAGGGCCGATACACTGCGCAGACGCTCCCTTCAGAGCCCCCCACCCCACCCTGTCCCACCCCTGCGGCCCCCGCGCGGTTCTTCCCATGATTCCGCCTCAAGTTCGACCCCTCCAGACCTCACACAACCGGCCCCATCCCGGCCCTCCGGCACCCACGCGGCTTTTCCTGCTGGCCGCCGGGTGGGTGGTCTCCCTCGCCGGGCTGGCCGCCTCGCTCCAGGCCGCCCCCCCCACCCTGTCGCACCTGTTCCCGGCCGGGGGCCAACGGGGAACCAAGGTCACCGTCACCGCCTCGGGCTCGTTCACCTGGCCCGTGCAGGTCTGGGCCCCCGGCGTCGATGCCGCCCCCACCGCCGACTCCGGCAAGATCGACATCACCATTCCCGCCGATC
>CAIOTJ010000436.1 GCA_903861195.1 uncultured Planctomycetaceae bacterium
CCGCTGGGATTTCGCCTCGACGAAAAACACCTGCGCAGGGCCGGGATGGATTACTGGCAGCACCTCGACTGGGAGGCGGTCGAAGACTGGGCCGAGCTGACCCGCCGGCTGGAAGGGCGCACCTTCTGGTATCTGACCAAGACGGCCACCCGACTGGCTTGGGACGTCTCGTACAGCCCCGGCGACGTCCTCGTGTTTGGCTCGGAATCGCGCGGGCTGCCGGCGTCCATACTGGCCCACGAACCGACCCACAACCTCAAGCTGCCGATGCACGAACTGGTCCGCAGCCTGAATCTCGCCAGCACCGTCAACACCATCGTCTATGAAGCGGTGCGCCAGTTTGGCGGGCTGAATCTCCCCGGCTGAGAGTCGGCCGCCGACCTGTCGCTTGGTTTCCACCAGCCGATTACAAATCCACAGTCCCCCGTTACGAAGGCGGGTTGTCAGTCCAGCGTCGGGGGGGGTTGGGAGCACGCTCGCCGTCCCGGACGATCCAGTCAGGACGGCCGTCGTGACAGGCGACCTACTTCGCCGGATCTTTCGCCGGGAACTTCGGCTCGGCGACCACTTTGTCATTCTCGAAGAACCGCACCTGCCGGTAGCCTCCCTGGGGGACCGAAACAATCAGGGGCGAGGCGAAGGTGGCGGTACCACCATCGGCGGCGGTCGCCTTGTACTGGATGGTCAGCACTCCCTCCTGCTGGGTCACCCCGGTTACGGTATACGTCCAGACCTTGTTCCCCTGGCGGATCAGGGCACACACCACCAGAGTGTCAAACGCCTTCTCCGGCAGCACCTTGGGCTTCGCCCCCATGACGAACGCAACGCCGAGGATCTGGTCAAACCGCTTCTGGTCGGTGATCACCAGGGCGTGCAGCGGATCTTCCAACCCCGAGTCATTCCGGCGGAAATAGCCGGAGTGAACGGTGTAGGCCACCTTCTGCCCCGCCGGCTCTTTCTGTGACGCCTGCAGGGGGACGATCCACACAGAAGGGAGCACCGACACAGTACCCATCCACACCAGAACGGGCGCAGTGAGGCGAACGAGAATTGGTTTCATCACCAGACTTCGAAAAGGGAACTTCGTCCAAAGGACGAAATCGGAGGCCGCATTTCGGTATTGTACCTCTGAAACTGCGAGAAGTGAGAGTGCCGTAACGAACTCCGACACGGCGGGCAATGCCCTCTCATTCCCCACCCCACACCCGCTTCCCCCCCACCCACGTCTGACGGACCTGGATTTCGGCAATCTGTTCCTCCGGGCAGGTGAGGATATCGCGGTCGAGGATGATGAAGTCGGCGAACTTACCCGGCTCGAGAGAGCCCTTCAGCCGTTCTTCAAACGTCAGCCAGGCGTTCTGGATTGTGTACAGCCGGATCGCCTCGGGGCGGGTCAGTTTCTGCTCGGGATGCAATGGCTCGCCTCCCCGCCGGGGCTGCCGGGCCAGGGTAATCCACATCCCCAGAAACGGGTTGTACGGATTGACCGACCGCAGCGAGCCGATCTTCTGCATGTGGTCGCTCCCGCCCCCCACCATCACCCCGGCGTCAAACAGGCTGCGATACGGCTGGAAATATTCCAGCCGGTTGTCGCCAAATTGCGCCCTCAGGGTGGCCCCATCCAGCCACAGCCAGGCGGGCTGCAAATCGCAGACAACACCCAACTCCCGCATCAGTTCGACCGCCTCGCGGCTTTGGAAGTTCGCGTGGGTCAGTGACAACCGGCAGGCCGCAATCGGCGCCTTGCTCCGCTCCGGACCGGCCCCCGGGCGTGCATCTCCCGGCCTCGTCTCCTTGGAATTCACACCATCCGCCTGCCGCTGTAACTCGTCATTCACCGTGCGATAGGCGTCCAGCAGCGTGTGCACCGCCCCATCTCCCACCGAATGGGCCGTGAATTGCAGGTCATGCTTCACCGACAGCCGCACCAGCTCGGCCAGCTTCTCGGGATCGATGTACCGCAAGCCCCGATATTCGGGATCGGTGATCGAATAAATCCGCGACTTCCCCCATGGCTGCCGCAGGTACGCACTCCCCGTCAGCATCCCCCCGTCGAGATAGCACTTCACTCCCCGCCGCCAGATCCAGGGATCCCACTGATGCCCCGGGTCCTGGGCGATACTCGCCAATCGCCGGGCCAGTTCCTCCACCGGCTGCTGGGCGTCGACCGAGGCATGCAGGTACACCCGACAGGTCAATTCTCCCTCCTCGTGCAGCTCGCGAAACAGGGCGTATTCCGCGTCACTGGCATCCTTGTCGGTGATGCTGGTCAGACCGATCCGGTTGTAGTCGGCCAACAGTTGCTTCAGGCGATCACGCTGCTCGGCCGGGGTCGCACCCCGGGCACCTCCCCGCGGCTTCGCCAGCCGGGTGCAGCTTCGCAGGATGCCAGTCAGCTCTCCTGTTTGAGGATCCCTTTCGATCTGCCCGATCCCTCCATCCGTGATCTGCGAATCGCGGGTCAGGCCACTCTCCTGCAACGCCAGCGAGTTGAGGGCGGCGTCGGGTCCGGTGGCGAACATCACCGGGTGCCGGGGGGCCGCTTGGTCGAGCTCCCGCCGGGTGGGATACCGCTGGTCGCGCAGCCGGGTGATGAACACCTGCCGCAGCGTGATCCATTCTCCCTCGGGGACCACCGCCGCCCGGCCGGCGATGTAGGCCAGCACATCGGCAATGGTATCCATCTCGGGAATGGGATGATCGAACTCATGCAGGGCCGCGGCGACCGGGTGCACGTGCGAGTCGATCAGACCGGGCAACACCGTTGCTCCCGCCAGATCGATCTGCCGGGTCTGCGGTCCCGCCAGCCGCCGGATGGCCTCGTCGGTCCCCACGGCCACAAGCTTACCCTCCCGCACCGCCAGGGCTTGGGCGATCGAGAATTGGGGATCAACGGTGACCACCTTCCCCGAATGCAGCACCAACTCGGGGGGTTCGTCGGCCGCCGCCGGAAGGGCGACGAAGGACATCCACAGTGCCACCCCCAGCAAGACTTCCAACCTGGGGACGGCCAGAGTCTTCAACGCGCGTCTCACAGAGTCACGGGGCATGCGGCAGTTCCAGTCAGGTGGGACTCGTGGAGGGTATCGTTGGGGGTGCCTGGAGCGTATCGCACGGCTCCCGCAGGCGAAACCAACCGGTTGGGTCTGCCTGCGAATTGAGGGCGGCCGTTGTCGGGGTGAATGTCCGCGGAAAGCAGGCTGGTCGGCGGAGGTGTCAACGAGGGGACGAAACCGGCGGGCGGGCAATTGCATTCCCGCCTCCCGGCGGCTATTTCAGCAGCATGCGCAACTTCTGGAGACAACACTGGTTTCTGACCACCCTGGCCCTGCTGATCCTCAGCGGATTGAGCGTGGGGGGCTTGGGATACGGTCCGATCGTTGAGCCGTACGCGAAACAGCTCAATCCCCGCTGGATCACGGCGGCGGTGCTGTTCCTCATGTCATTCAGCCTCGACAGCAGCCGGCTGTGGGGGGCGTTTCGCAGCCCCGGGCCGGTGCTGTTGGCGTTTGTGCTCAACTACGGGTTGATCCCGCTGCTCGGCTGGCTGCTGGTTCCCTTTCAGCGGTCTCCCGATTTGCGGTTCGGGCTGATGATTGCCGCCACGGTCCCGTGCACGACGGCCGCTGCCTCGGTGATGACCCGCAAGGGAGGGGGAAACGACGCCGTCTCGCTCCTGGTCACCCTGTCGACCAACATGCTCTGCTTTCTGCTGACCCCCCTCTGGCTGCGCTGGACCACCTCGACCACCGTCGACTTCGACATCACCCGCATGATGTGGGAACTGATCCAGGCCGTGTTGGCTCCCACGCTGCTCGGTCAGGCCCTGCGGCTCAGCGGGCCCCTCAAGGCGTTTGCGAGCCGTTACAAGACCGAGATCAGTACCGCCGCCCAGGTGCTGATCGAAGTGATGGTCTTCACGGCGGCGCTGCAGGCGGGAATAAAGCTGCGGCAACTGCAAGTGCCCGCGGGTCCACCGGCGGTCTCGGGGGAACTCGTCGCGCCGCTCGCCCCGACGGATGCCGCGACGGTGATCGCCGAACCGGTGACACTGACGGGGGTTCTGATCGCGCTCGAGAGTGTGGCGGGGATCCACCTGACCGTGCTGACTGTCGGCTGGTTCACGTCACGGGCCCTGGGATTCGCCCGCCCCGAAGCCACAGCCGTGGCCTTCGCCGGCAGCCAGAAGACGCTGCCGATCGGCATCTATGTGGCCACTCACGCCGTCGCCGCTCCCTACCCGTTCGCGATCTTTCCGATGCTGCTCTATCACACTTCGCAGCTCTTCCTCGACACCGCCATCGACAGCCGGCTCAAACAACCCGATCCGCCCACCACACCCCCACCGCCGTTGTCGGGGTGATGCGGGGGGTGTCAGGACCAAATCGCCCCGCCG
>CAIOTJ010000437.1 GCA_903861195.1 uncultured Planctomycetaceae bacterium
ACGGCCCCCCAGATTGGCCCCCCCCAGGTTAGTCAGGGTCGAGCCGGTCAGCAGTCCGGCGGCGGAAGACGTCAAGAACGAGCGGCGGTCCATGAGTGTGGTTGAGCCTGAGAAGGAAAGCGGGAACTGGTGACCGCCCCGGTCCGGTAGAAGGGGCGGGGAACAAGGCCGCGATTCTAGCCGGGGGGGGGCTGGCCTGCACTCGCACACCCCCCCCGCAACACCGAGTCCCGTTCGGGCTCTGTTCGTCATCCACATCATCGGTCCAAAGTCCCGTGACGACACGGTCCCGTGACGACACCCCGGGGAAACTGCTACAGTCCGCCTTGTTCAAACTCTCACGACCGCCCCGGGATTCCGTCCCGGGACGTTTCCCCCTTTCCTTTTCCGCCGGGTGCTCCCTGTGCCGCAGTCGCTGACCGGTTTCAACAAGTACGACCTCGACACCCCTGTGCTGTGCATCGATCTCGACCGGATGGAGGAAAACATCCGCAAGATGGGTCAGTTGTGCCGGGCGCATGGGGTGCAATGGAGGCCGCACGAGAAGTGTCACAAGACGCCCGCCATCGCCCACATGGAAGTGGCCGCCGGGGCGATTGGGGTCACCTGTGCCAAGGTCGGTGAAGCCGAGGTGATGGCGTCGGGAGGCATCCGCGACATTCTCATCGCCAACATGGTGGTGGGGGAGCGCAAGTGGGAACGGGTTGCCTCGCTCTGCCGACATGCTGACCCCATTGTGGCGGTCGACCACTATGCCCAGGTGGAACCGCTGGCGGCGATCTGCCGGCGCGTGGGGGTGGCCCCCCGCGTGATCATCGAAGTGAACATTGGGCTCGACCGGGTGGGGACCCGCCCGGGGCGCGACACGCTCGAATTGGCCCAGGCGATCGACAAGCTCGACGGAGTGCAGTTCGCCGGGATCATGGGTTATGAAGGTCACCTTCTCAAGGTGGGCGATCAGGCCGAGAAGACCGAGAAGATCCACTCGGCCATCGCGGTCCTGACCGGGTGTGCCGACGCCATCCGCCAGTCGGGTGTTCCCTGCGACATTGTGAGTGCCGGGGGGACGGGCTCGTACCAGATCACCGTGAAGTGTCCGGGCATCACCGAGCTGCAGGCGGGCGGGGGCATCTTCATGGACCCGTTTTACCGGAACGACTGCCAGGTGGCGGACCTGGAATACGCCCTTACGGTGTTGGCCACCGTGGTCAGCCGGCCGACACTCGAGCGGGCCGTGCTCGACTCGGGGCGGAAGACGATGAATCCCGATGTCGCCCTGCCGGTGGTCGTCGGCTATCCCGACGCCAAGATCAAACGCCTCTCGGCGGAACATTGCGAGCTCGATTTGGGCCCCGGTGCTCAGGACCTCAAGATCGGCGACAAGGTCGAACTGGTCGTCGGGTATGGCGACTTCACCACCGTGCTGCACGACGAGTTCCATGGCTTCCGGGGGAACCGGCTGGAAGTGGTCTGGCCGATTCTGGGCCGCGGCAAGCTGACCTGATCTCTCGCTGCTTCGCGCAGGACCGCGCATGCCTTCCGACCCTGTTCGTCAGCCCTCCGCGGCACCGTCGTCTGTCTGGGTGAAAATCTGCGGCGTGCGCGACCTCGCCACGCTGCGCCAGGTGATCGCCGCCGGGGCCCAGGCAGTGGGGCTGAACTTCTACGCTGCCAGCCCGCGCTCGGTGACGGTCGACGTGGCCCGCGCGTTGTCTCGCGAAGCGGCGGGGGCGATCGAACGGGTCGGGCTGTTTGTGAATCATCCCGTCGAATGGGTGTTGGCCACCGCCCGCGATTGCCAGCTCGACACCGTGCAACTGCATGGCGATGAAACCGTCGCTGAAATTGCCGCCGTCGCCCGGGAGTTTCCGGTCATTCGCGCTTTCCGGGTGGGGGCGGCGGGGTTGGGACCGGTGGCCGACGAATTGGCCCGTCTGGACGCGGCGGGGGTGCGGCTGCGAGGGGCGTTGGTCGATGCCCAGGTGGCCGGGGCCTATGGAGGGACCGGGCAGCGGGCCCCCTGGGAGGTGTTGAGCACAGGCTGGGACCGTACCCATTGGCCTCCGTTGATTCTTGCGGGAGGGCTGACCTGCGAGAATGTGGCCGAGGCGATTGCCGCGGTGCACCCCTGGGGGGTCGATGTGGCCGGCGGGGTCGAGTCGGGCAAGGCTTGCAAAGATCCAGCCCGGGTGAGAGAGTTCGTGGCTCGCGCCCGAGGGGCGGGTGGGCAGATCGGTGCCCGCTGACCGAGGGCTGTTGACGCGGTCGGGTCGACGGCGTGTGGTCGATGGTCTCTTGCCGGCGGTGAGGGGTCGACACGGTTGGGTCGACAGGGTGTTGTGGTCACTGTTCCCGCGGCCCGATGGTCGGGCTGGCTGGAGGTGGCCGGTTTGTGTGCTTCTCGTGAGATTGACGTTCCCATGGCTCAGGTGTTTCCCTTTCGCGGATTGCGGTACGACGTGGCCCAGGTGGGTGATCTGTCGGACGTGACCTGCCCTCCGTATGACGTCATTGATGCCGCGTTCCAGACGCAGCTTTACGAGAAGCATCCGTGCAATGTCATTCGGCTCGAACTCAATCGCGACGAGCCGGCCGACGATTCGCCCGACCAGAAATACACCCGGGCGGCCGATTTTCTGGCCAAGTGGACCAAGCTGGGGGTCTTGCAGCAGGAGGCCGAAGACGCCCTGTACGTCTACCACCAGGTGTTCGACTGGGAAGGGGAGTCGTACACCCGCCGGGGGTTTTTGGCGCGCATCCGCCTCGAACGTTTCGGCGAGGGGAAGGTCTATCCGCACGAGCAGACCATGTCTGGCCCCAAGGCCGACCGGCTGAAACTGCTGCAGGCGACCAAGACCAATCTCTCGCCGATCTTCGGTCTGTTCCCCGATGATGACGGGGCGGTGCAGCGGCCGCTCGAGACCGACATCTCCCGCCGGCCCCCTGTCGAGGCGATCGACCACCTCGGCGTGCGGCATCGCCTGTGGGCGGTCACCAACCATGCCGCGATCGAGCAGGTCCGCAAGCTGCTGTGGGACCGCCCGGTCTTCATTGCCGACGGCCACCACCGGTACGAAACCGCCATCAACTACCGCGACAGTCTCGCGGCGGCGGGAACACTGGCCGGGCCCGACGCCCCCGCCAACTTCGTGATGATGCACTTCGTGGGCATGAGTGATCCCGGGCTGGTGATCCTTCCTACGCACCGTTTGGCGAAGGGGCTGCAGGGGCTCGACTTCCCCCGGCTCAAGGAACTGCTGGGGGGGCATTTCGAGCTGGAAGTGGTGGGGAAGGGGACGGCCGCCGCCCACGAGACCTGGGACCTCATCGACGCCGACGGCGGGCAGGGAGTGCTGGGGTTTGGTACCCAGCCCGACAAGACCTGGTGTCTTGCCCGGCTGACCGATGGCAGCCCGATGGCTACGCTCGCCGCCGAGCAGAGCGACGACTGGCGCGGGTTGGGTGTGAGCCTGCTGCACAAGCTGGTGCTC
This sequence comes from uncultured Planctomycetaceae bacterium, assembly GCA_903861195.1. Classification (GTDB taxonomy): domain Bacteria; phylum Planctomycetota; class Planctomycetia; order Planctomycetales; family Planctomycetaceae; genus UBA10511. The sequence continues at coordinate 3,492 of CAIOTJ010000437.1, forward strand.
GAACACCTGCTGCAGCCCGCCCATATCTCGGGAGCCCCCAAATGCACCTACGTGCATCTGGTGGGTGAGGTGACCGCCGCTCAGGCGGCGGGGGAATGCGATCTCGCCTGCCTGGTCCCTCCGGCCCAGATCGAGCATGTCGAGAAGATCGCCGCCCGGCTCGAAAAGATGCCCCCCAAGAGCACCTATTTCTATCCGAAGCTGCAGACCGGCATGGTGTTCAATCCGGTCGGCTGAGTGACAGATCCTTCCCTGTGAGGCGGCTGCGATGGCGCGACTCGGTCTCTGGTGGCTCTGTGCGATGCTCGTCCTGCTGCCCGCCGGTCCTCGGACCAGCCAGGGGGCCGAGCGCCCGGTGCGGGTCTTCCTGCTGGCGGGTCAATCGAACATGGAGGGGCAGTCGGTCGCCGACCTGGCGGGGAAGGACTACAACGACGGCAAGGGAACTCTGGCCCGGCTGTTCGACGATCCCGAACAGGCGAAGTGCCTGGCCTACCTCAAGACCGCGAGCGGAGCCTGGGCCACCCGCAATGATGTGACCGTCAGCTACCAGCCGAACGAAGGTCCGCTGAAATACGGCCCGCTCGGCCTGGGTTTCGGGGCCTACCCCGGCGGACACCACTTTGGTCCCGAACTGCAGTTCGGCCATGTGGTGGGGGGTGCGCTGGAAGATCCCGTGCTGATCATCAAGACGGCATGGGGAGGCAAGAGTCTCGCCGTCGACTTTCGGCCCCCGGGAGCGGGGGGCGAAGTCGGACCGTACTATCTCAAAATGATCGCGCAAGCCCGGTCGGCTATCGACCGGGTCGAGCACCCCACGGATGGCAGTCCGCCACGGAAGGCGATTCTTTCTGGATTCGTGTGGTACCACGGCTGGAACGACGGCTGCGATCCGCAGCATGCGGTCCCCGAGTACCGCGCCAACCTGGTCCATCTGATTGACGCGGTGCGGAAGGACCTCAACGCTCCGAACCTGCCGGTGGTGGTTGGCGAACTGACCGGCCCGTGGGTCGAGGCCCCGGGAGAGTGGGACACCCTGCGCAAAGCGCAGAAGGCCGCGACCGAACTTGACCGCTTCCGTGACACGGTCCGGTTTGTGCCGACGCACGAGTTTGTGCGCCGCCCCGAAGATTCCCCCAACCCGGGCCACGGCCACCACGAATTCGGGAACGCCGAGACGGGCCTCTTGGTCGGCAACGCCCTGGGCCAGGCGATGGTGAAGCTGGTGGGGCAGAAGTAAACGCGGGGCGGGGCAAAACAAAAGGACTGGATTTCCACCAGTGCCGCTCGATTGACCGATGGATCACGTCATCGACGGTTCAAGTGATTGAGTCGCGGAACCTTCCGTGCCCCGTCCATGGCAACGAATATTCGGCCATCCTCTCGAACACAACATGGATCCCAGCCATGTCCTGAAGGGACATTCTTTCATAGCCCAGGGTTCGCCGCGCAGCGGCTACCCTAGGTTGTGGGTCGAGGGTTTGATTCATCCCTGAAGGGGATGGCTTGAATCGCCCGGTGGCCTCGCTCTCAGGGATCTTTTCAGCTTGGATGGGCGGGGCAGTGTGACTGCCGTTTCCCGAGGTGAGCCCGCCGTGGTGTGCGGCGAACAATCCTGCGGAACCGGGCGCATCAAACCAGATTGTCCCAACGCCTCATGCCCATCGATGGGACCAGCCCCACTCAGGGCAGGGTGACGTCCCAGACTTTCGAACGGCGTGATTTGCCCCGCGGGCCTTCGACCGTGAGGATCACGATGAATTCCCCCGGCTTTTGGTACGTGTGTGTGGGGTGCTGCTCGGTGGAGGATTCTCCATCGCCGAAGTCCCAGTGCCAGCGGGTGATTTCTCCCTGTGACTCATCGGTGAAGGCGACCATCCGCTCGCGGGGGCGGACCACCTGGAACGACCAGTGGGCCGCCAGGTTCGGCCGCAGCTTCGGCTCCAAAGGCATCAGCCGGAAGGCCACGAGGTCCGAGGCGTCGCCGTACATCGTGGTCTTGTGCGAGAGGTTCCAGAACCCGGCGTACTTCTCGGCCTGTTCGTCGTCGTAGTCGAGAATCGCCCACGACAGGCCGATTCGCTGGTTCTCGCGCAGGCGGGTGGGAATGGCCCGGGCCGGGTCGGCCGGGGCATGATCGAACGGGGTGATGAAGAATTCCAGCACCAGCTTCCCTTTCTCTTGGGGGCGAAACTGGTAGCGGTACGCGGCGTTCGCCCACGGCAGATCCTTGATCCACGGCTGTCCCCCCCAGACCATCGCCCAGTCTTTTCCCTCGGCCGGGGTGAAGATGTGGTAGTTCTGCGCGTGCACCCCGTGGAACTGGTGATGCATCTCCAGCCTGTCCCGCAGGGAGTGGTCGGGATGCAGTTGCCGGATCAGCGGACCGCCCGAGAGATCGCCGTCGACCACCACTTCGAAGATGTCGTTGTGCAGGTCGGGGCGGGCGAAGTCCCAGTAGTTGTCCGTCGCTTCGTAGAGGAAGTAGAGGTGGTTCTGCCCCTTCACCCAGCCCACCTTCACCCGCACATCGAGATTGGCGCGGTCGTGGCGGTCTTCAATCCCGTTGACCGTCTCGCGCAGTTGGTCGGTGCCGATGACGTACGACTCGGGAACCAGGTCCCAATCGGAAGGATCGCCGTCGATGCGCGGGATCTGGTTCGCCGGGAACTGGAAGACCTGGTACTCGACATCGCGGGGAAAGCCGGTGACGAGCGAGAGCGACAGCAGCAGGGGGGCCAGCGTCATGACAGGGGCTCCAGGGGAGACGACAGCAGGTCGGGATGCGGGGCGTGGGGGTAGTCGACCGGAGTGTAGGCGATTTGCAGTTCGGGGGTGTCGATCCAGCGGCTCTCTTCCACGCGGGAGGTAAGGGCCCGGTCGAGCACGCCGCTGGTCAGCAAGGTGCGCTCCACCGGGTACGACGGGCGTCCGGTGTGGATCATCCGTTCGATCGCCTTCAGCAGGTAGGCGAAGTGGGGGTAATGCGGCTGGAGGCGTTCTTCGAACCGGGTGGCCACCGGCTGTACCTGGCCGCGCAGCTTCACCGCTACGCCGTTCCCCCCGACATACGCGGGCAGCATCAACACCCGCCCCTGAAAGCCGTCGACGTACTCGAATTGAAACAGGGCCGGGTCCTGGGCTCCCTGGCGGGGGTCGACGTTGGCAGCATGCGGCACCACCTTCAGGGCCGCCTGCAGCAGCTCGCGGTCGACCACCCCTCCGTCGACCGCCTGCCACAGGGCGTCTCCCGTCAGACAGCGGACGCGTTTCACTCCCCGTTCGCCCCCGCGCCGGCGTTCGACAAGGCATTGCAGGCACTCGAGGGCGTGCAGCCCATAAATGTCGAGCCCGCTGTAACCCACCACCAGCGCTCCCTCGATTTCCGAGTCCAGCGGGATGACCGGATCGGGATCGCGGAAGCCCACCGGCAGCGACGAGCCCGCCATGAAGGGAACCTTCAACTCGCGGACCCGGCGGTACATCCACAAGATGTCGTCCCACTCGGGACCGAGGTGCTTGTCGTTGAAGACTGGCACCACCCGGCCATGTTTTTCGAACGCCTGCGTGATGGCGTGCAGAAACCGCCGCCGGGGATACAGCGTCTGCCCCTTGGCGTTCGACTGGTAGTGCCCATGCTCGCCAATGCTCAGCACGCCATCGACGGCAATCGACTTCCCCCCCAGCGTGAGGGCCTCTTCGATCGTGTTGACAATGGGTACATTGTGCTTCTTCGCCATCTCACGGGCGACGTCGTTGTTGTGAAACTGGTCGACATACATCGCTTTGAGGGAAAGAGCCGGGCCCGGCCCGCCATCTTTCTGCCACCCTTCGAGAATCTTCCCCACCAAAACATCGGCATGCGAGCCAGTGAAGTAATGGGTCAGGATCGCGGCGACGGGCTTGGGGGTGACAGGTTGGGCCAGTGCCCCCCACAGCCCCGATTGAGGAACCAGCGACGAGGCGGCAAGGGGTCCGAGACCGCCGACGGCCAGTTGCTGCAGAAATTCACGGCGGGAGGAGTGAGAAGCGGCGGGTTGAGTCATGGGGCAACTCTCGCAGAGCGCAGACACCCGCGTCCGTGAGAAAGCGGGACCAAGGCCCCCCAACGAGGGCACACATCCACGCAGCGTAAGGGGTTGGTGGGCTGCGGTGTAGTCCGCCGGGCCGCGCAGCAACCGGGCTTGGGACTCGCGACGAAATCACTGGATCGATCGTTTTCGCGATTCAAGGAATCATCGCGTTGAATGTCTTGAAAACCCGGTGCATGATCTTGGCGAGCTCACTCAGCCGACGTGGTGGCCATGGTGATCGGGCTGGGGCCTCCGGGAAAACAACCCTCGGCCTTCGCCACAAACCTCTCGCCAACCCACCGCCTACCTCGCAGAGGTGACTTTTCTCAGCCCCGGGTGGCCGCCCCAGCGGTTACCCGGGGAATGCGATCTCCAAGAGGACCTGAACCCCGAAAGTGGTTCCTTTCGCGGCGGATTCATGCACACCAGATCGATCCGCAAACCTCTTGGCCGGTGTGGAAAGCAATCTCTTCAGGATTGAGTCGCGGTGGTGGTTGTCTCAGCTGGGGTAGTCGCCTGGGGGACAACCCCAGGCTGAGGGAAGTCTGCCCGACGGGGAAGTTTTGGGGTGGGACAGAGAGTTGGTGGGGCGAGCTGTAACAACCCGCGACGGAATCACTGGATCGATCGGATTGGTGTTCCGACAAACTCGTTGCATGCCCTGATAATCATCTGCATGATTCCAGCAACCACCCGTTAAAAGACCGCCCATTCCTCTTCGACCTCTTCCTTGACGACGGGAGGAGCCGGAGGGGGCGTGGCGGGGGCTGCCGAGCGGGGTTTGACCCGGCACGGTTCGAAGTTTTTGAATTTGTATTGAGGGAGCAGTTTGTTGATGCGGATTTCGATGTTGGTGAGCTGGTCGCCTTCATCGGGGCAGATGAAGGTGAAGGCGAAACCCGCTTCTCCCGAGAGGCGTCCCGTGCGGCCGATGCGGTGGACGTAGTCGTCGCAGTCTTCGGGGACGTCGTAATTGATGATGTGCGAGACACCGGTCACATCGATGCCGCGACCGACGACGTCGGTGGCGATCAGCAGACGGACGCTGCCCGAGCGGAACCCCTTCATCACGCGGTCGCGGACGTTCTGGGCGAGGTCGCCATGAATCGCCTCAACCTGGGGCAGCTTGCGCGAGAGCTTGCGATGGAGCGAATCGGCTCCGCGCTTGGTGCGGCAGAAGCAGATGGCCTGCCGGGGGCGCTGCTCGAAGAGCAGGCGGGCGAGGGTGGACAGTTTGCGGTCGTGGTCGACCGTGATGTAGTACTGGTCGACCGAGCCGGCCGCCACATTGTCTTGCGACATGTCGATCCGCAGGGGATCCTGCATGTAGCGATGCGCCAGACGTTCGACGGGACCGGGCAGCGTGGCCGAGAGCAGCAGGGTCTGCCGGTTTTCGGGGCAGCGTCGCAGGATCTTTTCGATGTCGGGGCGGAACCCGATGTCGAGCATGCGGTCGGCCTCGTCCAGCACGACAATCTTGAGATTGTCGAGGTTGAGCACCTTGCGGGAGAGCAGGTCGATCACCCGGCCGGGGGTGCCGATGACAATCTGGGCCCCGCGGCGAATGTCGTCAATCTGCCGCTGAATGGTCTTGCCCCCGACGCAGCAGGCGAAGCGGACGGGGCGGGTGTAGGAGAGTTTTTCGCACTCGGCCGCGACCTGGGCGCTCAGTTCGCGGGTGGGGGTCAGGACCAGGGCCTGAACCTCGGGCGATTCGTCGTCGATCAGTTCCAGAATCGGCAGGCAGAAGGCGGCCGTCTTGCCGGTTCCCGTGCGGGCCTGCCCGATGCAGTCGCGTCCCGTCAAGGCCTGCGGAATAAACGCGGCCTGGATCGGACTGGGAACCTCGTATTTGACGTGAGCGAGAGCTTTGAGAGAAGGGGCAGAAAGACCTAGCGAACGGAACCCAACAATGGGTTCGGAATGTCCTTGAGACAAAGAGCACAACTCCTCAACTGGAAAAAAAAACAACTGCCGGCCATTCCAACTTCCGGCTGCGCGCTGCGACCCATGCGCCAGGGTCGACTCCAACAAGACGTCAATCCGTGAACTCGGTTCTTCACAGATTCATCAAAATTGTTCGATGCATCGAGTGTACGTCACACCGGGGGGAGAGTCAAATTCAAGTGGGAAACAAAATGGCGCGCCCCGCGACTCTGGCCCTATCCGCGATGCCTGTGGCGATCGGAACGGGGGGGGCGGCGGGGTGGAGTTCGCCCCGCGCCGCGGCCATCCATTACAATGGGGATCGGGGGGGTCGGCCCAGAAGGTTGATGAACGATGCCTGTTTCCGACACACCGACCAACCAATCGCGGACTTTCCGTTCCCAGGTGGATGCCTGGCTGGTCCCCGTGTTGCTTGTGCCGCCGTTGGTCTCGCTGGGGCTGACCGCCCGGGCTCTGGTGGTGGGGAATTCTGTCGATCTGACGTGGTCGCTGCTGGCGCTGGGGGTGGTGGTGCTGATCTATGGGGGCCTGGTGTTTCCC
>CAIOTJ010000438.1 GCA_903861195.1 uncultured Planctomycetaceae bacterium
GTTCCATCCTCGCCCTGTGGGAGACGACGCCTTGGAAACCGCGGTGGACAAACTTGAACTCCCTCAAACGCCCCAACGGCCATCATTCCCGGACCACGGCCCCTCCCGACCCACGTCCCGCCAGACGAGATGACTCATCTCTCATCTTAGACGTCTCGCATCGTTTCGACATCGGAACATCGCCCCCCCGTGGTGACAAACCTATTGGTTTGTCAGTCCAAACACGGGACAGGATCCATTCGGCAGCATCCAAAACCAACGTCTGCCGAGAACCAGAAATTCGACATGGCCGGGGCGCACCGCGTTCGGTCGCAGAGTTGCGGCCCTGAAGGGGCGTAAGCGGGTAGCCGGGGGTTCCGCGAACAGCGGGACCCCCGCGGCCGGAGGCCGAGAGGGGAGAGCAGGAGAAAGTGGAGCAGGAGACTGTGCGCGGCGGGGGCGGGATGTGAGGACCGTGGGGCGTGCAGGGCGTGTGCCGAGGCGCGCTGGCGATTGGCGAATCCTTCTCCCCCGAGGGGGAGAAGGTGGCCGCCAGGCCGGATGAGGGGAAGACACCGTCCGGACCACAAGAGCGTTCCGTACAACAATTCCCGGGTGGCGGGGGGGCGGACGTCCGTGTCCACTCCGCTGGGCGCTCATCCTCAGAAACGTGAGCCGACGGGCCGCCAAACGACATGGATCGGCCAAAAAACCGGTCTCTGGCCGACGTAAAACGCCTTCGGCCCTACCAGCTCTACTGATTGCCTTTCTCCTGTTCCCCTCTCTCGGCCTCCGGCCGCTGGATATCTGACCGCAGCAACCCGACCCAACGGGCCGCCAATCAACCTGGATCGGCCAAGAACCGTCATGAATAACAGTCCCATTCCGCCTTCCTCCCACGCACAACATCCCCCCAAGCCATTTCCTGAAGGGACATTCTTCCATAGCCCAGGGGGCCCGATGAGAGCAAAGTCCGGCGACATCTTTGGGTCGGATGATGAGGGGGATTCCGACGCATCTTCCTTGGCCGCCCATTCGGTCGAGTCTCTGTGGACGAGCGCCCAGCGGAGCGGACACAGAGGTCCGCCCCCCCGCCACCCGAAATTTGTTGCGCGGACCTCACTCATTGATCGCCCGGTCAATCCCCTCACCCGGCCTGTCGGCCACCCTCTCCCCCACGGGGGCGAGGGCCCCGCCGATCGCCAGCGCGCCTCGGCAAGCGCCTCCACGCCCCACGGTCCCAGACACACAGCTCCGCCGCGCGCGATCGACTGCTCGACTTGCCCCTGCTCACTTCTCTCGGCCACCAGCCGCCGCCAACTCCCGGCGGATCGCCCCCCCCCTCATTCCGGCTGCGCCACCTCCCCGCAGGACAGCCCCGCGATTCCTGCCAAGAGCAAATGTCGATGGGTGGGAACAGCAAAGGGGGTCCCGGGCTTTCGTCGCATTCCCGTCGAACTCCCGACTCTCCATTGCCGTCAGGTGGTTTCTCTGGGTCCCCGTGTCGGCTGTCACCCGGTGGACATCTCAGGGTTGCCTTGGCTCATCCCCCGACCGGCGAATCGCCTCCAGCACATTCCAAGACAAATAACCGGCATGGGCTTTCTGGAAGTCGGGCTTGGTCCAACTGCTTCCATCAATCACTCCTCGGCACTCAGGTGCTCCGCATCGGCAGTGAAAAGGAACGGCCGCGGTTTCGGTGGTGTCGTAGTCAAAGGTCAATTCCTCTCCGGCCTCAATCTGTTGTCGGGCGATCAACGTAATCTGTCCGACGACCCCCAGATTGGGCTGGCAGGAGTGATTGAAGAGATCAGTGTCGTCGAGTTCGGTCCCAGGACTCATCAAACCGATATAGAAACCTGGTGCGACCGACACGGTATGCGAGTTGTACTCGGGTATCTGAAGCGATAACTGGTGAACCTCGGCCTGCGTGTAAACCTTGCCTCCCCAGACCGCCACTATCTCACGGGGCTCAATCAGAAAGGATGCAAAGATCCCCATCCCGCTTTTGGAAGATGGTGCCAAGCGGCACTTCGGCGACATCCAGGAGTGAATCAGCATTGTTTGCTCGCTGTTGATGAAGAGTGGACCACGGACACAGCGCGAAGGCAGCGATCCTGAGGTGGAAAGCACTGATCGCACCGGGGCCTTCAAACCGAGTCCGAGACGAAATGCGCTCATCCAGGAGGACGCATCGACTGACAGAATAAGAAACTTCTCGTTATCCACAGTCTGGGTTCGGAATTCCTCCATTCCGGGTTGGCGATTTGGGAGCGGACAGGGAGTATTTGCGATGAGGGCTCGCTGGCGTATCCCACACCAGCCGAGTCACATTCGAGTCTCGCGAGACCAGGCAGCCACCTGCAAAACAAGTATCAGGGCGTATCGATCCAAGTCGACCAAGAGGATTCTCCGGAATCTCATCTGTGGCATTCGCATGTGAATGCCACAGCAATCAGCTGTTTCGGAATCTTGTGTGATTGGTCACAAATGCCCGACACGACACACATCCAATGAGACACAGTGGAAGCCGCCGCCCCAAGATCGTCCATGCCGCCAACGCACAGGAATTGGTCGAAAACCGCATCGTTCCAGCAACCGAAGGAGGTGCACTTGCCTTTCTTCGACGATCACTGTGCGCTGCTCACCGTCGATCACCAGCAGGTTCAGCCCGATCCAATTCGAAGCCTTTGGCGTACCGGTGAAGTATTCCTGTGGAACCATCTCGGGTGCAGGTATAAGCTGCCAGCGAGCCAGACACGCAGGGAGTTGAGCTGGATCGACATACGTGGGGTTGTAGAGAGCGGTTCCTTCACACAAGGGGACGATGATTACA
>CAIOTJ010000439.1 GCA_903861195.1 uncultured Planctomycetaceae bacterium
CCGGGGTAGCCGCAGGGCGGCAACCCCGGGCTGAGAGAAGTAACCTCTGCGAGGTAGGCCGTGGGCTGGCAAAGGTTTTTTGGCCAAGGCAACGGGCATTGGACTCGACAGGCTGAAAGGCCATCCCACGGCCCGTCCGTAGGGTAACCGGGGCCATCAGGGTAACCGCGGGGTAACCGGGGCCATCCAATGTTAAAACCCGGCCGGGCACCGACCGGCCGCACATCAGTCATTTCGTCATAACCCTCATCCAGAATACGACTTGCAATGAAACCCGCAGGCTCTTCCCACAACGGGTGGCCCCTCCCACCGGAAGACCATCCCGCCGATGGACCATCCTATCCTGGGTGCTACCCCCCCACGACTGGTGTTTTGCGCCCTCGCGGGCGGGTGGTTGTGGTTGGATGCTCAGCGGGAGGTTCTGGGACGATCCAGGTTCTTTGACTGCCCATGCGATCGTGTGTCTGCGAAGAAATACCCAGCGGGGCGGACACAGAGCTCCGCGCTCCCGCCACGCGGTTGCTTGTCCCATGCGTACGGTATCTTTGGAGGGAGTCCCAGCGGCAGAGGCCTGGCCGATTCAGGGGATTTGGCCGCCCCTTGGGTCTGGCTATTTCCGATCCAAACCCAGCGGCGGCTTGGGCGGAGCCGCTCCCTCCGCTCGCGCCCTGCCTCGGCGCTCTGCTGCGCGGGGGGCACTGTAGTCAGCCCAAGATTTGCTGCTGTGCCAATCGCCCTCTCCACTGACGCGAGCAAAATCGCGTTTCACTCACACAACTGCAACAGCCGTTGGCGGATGTCGGCGTGGATCTGTTCGTCCCATTCAGCGGCGACGTGGGCGGGGAAGTCGAAGGGGGACTGGTAGGGGGGGCCGTCGGGGCGGAGGTAGCCGGTGGTGGGGTCGCCGAGGTCGATGTTGTCGTGATTCTCGGCGATCTTCAGCGGGCCCCATACGAAGCGGTTGCGGGTGTAGTAGTTGACGCTGCGGTTGATGGTGACCGGCCGCGTGCGGGGCGGAACCAGCGCCCGTCCCGTCGACGACGGGTCGAGAAACACCACCAGGTCGAGCGCCAGCGGGTGGTCGCTGGTGGCCAGCGTTCGGGCGACCTCGTAAGCGGTGTGTCCCCCCCAACTGTTCCCCACAATCGCCAGGCGGTCCCGCGGGGCCTGCCGGCCATGCGCGCGCAGACAGTCGACAATCGCCCGGGTGTGCGGGGGCTGCGGGTCGGCCAACTGCCCGGCTCGCGTCCCGTTCCAGTTGAAATACTCCGCCACGACGTCGGCTGCGTGCAGGTCCTCCCGCAGCCGGTACAAACCGCTGTTCCCCTGGTCGCGACGGGCCGTCCCGTCCAACTGCTCGGCAGTGGGGTCGCTGTCCATCCCCCCAATCAACACGCAGAACAGCCGGCGGGAGTCCCCCACCGACCGGCTTGCCGCCACCCGGGTGGCCCCGGCCGGGCGCACCTGCGCGGGGGCCGCGTTCCGGCTCCCGGCGGTCTGCGCCAGGGCCGACGTCGCGCAGAGCAGGGCCCACAGGCCTACACCCGCGCAGGCGAGGCACAATCCCCCAGCTCGACTTCCGGTTGGTCCCATGCCGTTGCTCGTTCCGCACGAAGAATCGTCGTGGGCCCCCGTCCGTGGAGAACCCGCTGTCAGCGGCGAGTCTGTCACAACCGGGGGCGAGGGAGCAAGAGCGATTGACGACCGGCTCCCCGCACCGGGTGATGGGACGCGCGTTCGCCTTGGTGACCGAGGGGCAGGCGGAATCAGCCGAACAGAGACTCGATCGCCCGGCCGCCGTCGACGATCTTGAGGGGCCGGCCGATGGGGCTGAAGTTCTCGGTGGCCGGGTCGACCTGCAGAGACCGACACATGGTCGCAAACAGGTCCTGCACGGTGACGGGGTTGTCTTTGACCTGTTGGCCATCGGCGGAACTGGCACCGTACACCTGGCCGCCCCGCACGCCACCCCCGGCCAGCAGGGCATTGAAGGCCCGGGGGAAGTGATCGCGCCCGGTCCGCGGGTTGATCTTGGGGGTCCGGCCGAATTCCCCCATCCACACCACCAGCGTGTTCTCGAGCAGCCCGCGTTGCTTGAGGTCGGTGATCAGCCCCGACATCCCCCGGTCGACCGGGCCCGCCAGCTTGGTCACCTGCTTGAAATTGTCTTGATGGGTGTCCCACCCGTTCGAGCGAACCTCGATGAAGCGGACCCCCGCCTCGACCAGCCGGCGGGCCAGCAGGCACCCCTTGCCGAATGGAGAATCGCCATAGAGCTGCTTCGTCTCGTCCGATTCATTCGCGAATTCGAACGCCTTCACCTGCTCACTCAGGACCATCCGGCGGGTCTTGTCGTAGAGCTGTTTGTGTTCGGCAACCTGGGCCTCGGCTCCCTTCCCGGCGAACTCGTCTTCGAGCCGGCCCAGCAGGTCGAGCCGGCGGTTGAACCGCGGCCCCTTCACACGTCCCACCACGTTCCCCGGCAGTTCGCCCGGTGCCTGCACGACGAACGGTTCGTAATCGACCCCCAAAAAGCCCGACCCGATCGTGGGCCCAACCGAGACCACCGGCGGCAGATCGCAGGTCTTGTCGGAAAGTTCCTTCGCAAGGGCGGCCCCGACGCTGGGATGCCGGAGGGTGCCCGTGGGGACATATCCCGTATGCATCTGGTACGTCGCGCGCTGGTGTTCCCCCTCTTTGTTGGTCATCGAGCGCAGGATGGCGATCTCGCTCAACAACTGCGCGGTGCGGGGCCAGTCCTGGGCGATCTGGATGCCCGGGACGGTGGTGTCGATGGCGGTGGTCGGTCCGCCATTGTAGGTGCCGGGCTTGGGATCGAACGTCTCCATCTGGCTGGGTCCCCCCTGCATCCAGAGCAGAATCATCGCCCGGCCGCCGCGGCGCAGCTCGTCGGCCCGCAGGGCGCAGAGGTCGTGCATGCCCAGAGTGCCGGCGGCGGCGGCCCCGGCGAGGCTGGTCTGCAGAAAGCCGCGGCGGTTGGGACTGGCGAAGCCCTGGGAAGCGGAAGACAACTGGCTCATCTCAGGCACCTGGCAAAACGGAAGTGAGGCGACGTTGTTGGGAAGCGGACGTGGCGGACGGGCGGACTATCGCCGGGTCTGGAACTCGGTCGAGTTGATCAGGCTCCAGAGAATGTCTTCGAAGGCGTCCTGGCGGTTCCCGACGTCCTTGAGGTATTCGCCGCAGATTTCGAGTTCCTTTGCCGAGGGCTCACGGGCATGCACCAGCAGGTAGAGTTCGCGGAGGGCGTCTTCATTGCGGGAGTGCTTCGAGAGAATGGTCGCCAGGCGGGTGGCTCCCTTCCCGGCGATGAGGTTGTGGATCGCGGGCGAGTTCATGAGGAACAGCGCCTGCAGCAGATTCCCCTGCTGGTCTTCGGGGGAGGCCGAGGGATCGAACCCGAACAGCCGGCGGAACTGACCGCGGGCCGAGCTGTCGTTGTACCGACCGGCCAGCTTGCGTTGGCCGCGGTTCGCGGGTCCCCCCAGGTCCTCAACGCCCAAAATGCGGGTGATGGCGTCGTAGAGCTGGTCGGCCCGCAGTTTGGTGGGGCAGGCACTGGCGAACGCGGGGGGATTTTCGGAGACCGCCCGGGGGCGGATGCGGCGCTGGTACGCCTCGGTGTTGGCGATGGTCTTCAGCAGCCACTTCACGTCGTAGCCGCTGGCGGTGAACCCGGCGGCCAGGGCGTCGAGCACTTCGGGATGACGCGGAGTCCGTTCGGGGCCCATGTCGTCCACGGGCATCACGAAGCCTTCCCCCATCAACTGGGCCCAGAGGCGGTTGACGAACGCCTTGGCGAACCAGGGATTCTCGGGAGCCGTGATGTACCGGGCCAGGGCGACCCGGCGTTCGACATCGGTCAGGCCGGTTCCGGGTGAGGTGTCGTTGAGGAAGAACTTCGGGTCGAAGCGGGTCCCGGCCGACTGGGGGTTCTGCAGGTCGGGCATGTAGTACTCGGCCATGCCCTTGGTTCCCCGCATCATCGGCAGCGGGACCTGGCGGATCTCGGCGACCGACAGACTGCCGTTTTTGTCGGTGTCGGCCTCGGAGAACAGGCGCGAGAGGGCGGGGCCGCCGTCCCCTTTGAGTTCCTTCTTCGAGAGTTGACCATCCTGGTTGGCGTCGAGCCGGGCGAGGATCGTGTCGGCATTCTTGCGGATCCGCTCGATCGCCTCGGTGGGGTTGGCCGCCAGTCCGGTGAACGACACGAGTTCGAACGAACGGTCATCCCCCTTCACGCGATCGATGCGCAGGCGGGGAAAAAACGCGGCCAGGGCGTGGAACTCTTCCCGCTTCCACTTGTCGGTGGGGTGATCGTGACAATTCGCGCACTGCAGCTGGATGCCCAGAAACACGCGGGCGGTTTCGGAGGCGGCTTCATCGGGTTCGCCCCGCTGGGCGTAGAGCAGGGCGGTCTCCCCCTGCTTGCGCACATCTCCTTTCGCGGTGAGCAGGCGGGTGGTGATGTCGGCCCACGAGGCGTTGTCGCGCAGTTGGCCGCCCATCCACTCTTCGAACGCCTCGCGGGAAATCTGGGCCCGCTGTTCGACGGCGCGCGAGAAGATCACATCGCGCCAGTAGCGGGCCCAATTGACGGCATACGCGTCGCTCTGCAGCAGGCGGTCGATGACCTGGGCGCGTTTGTCGGCATCGGGATCGAGCGAGAACAGCGAGACCTCCTCCGGGGATGGGGCGATGCCGGCGAGGTCGAACGAGACCCGTCGCAGGAAATCTTCGTCGGGGGCGCGGGGAGCCAGTTCGACGCCGGCTTGCCCTAGTTGGTCCGCCAGCAGCCGATCGACCTGTCGGGCCAGCTCGACATGGTCGGGCAGTGTGGCGGGACGGGGATAGGGGGTGAACTCGGCAGGGCGGCGGGCCTCGGCCAGGCGTTTCTCTTCGGCCGCCCGGGCGCGTTGATCCTTGGGGGTCTCTTGGGAGGTCGCGGTGGGGGGCTGTTTGGCAGCCGGGCTCTCGGGGGTCATCTTCGCCGGTTCGGTCTTCGTGGCGGCAGCGAGCCGGGCGGCGGTTTTCTTTTTCGCAGCCGACGAAGCAGCGCCAGCCGGCTTGGGGCTGGCCGCGTCGGACGTCTTTGGGGCGGCCGCAGGAGATTTGGCCGATTTCTTCTTGTTCCTGTTCTGGTTCTTCTTCTGTTTCGTGTTCTCGGCCGCCCCCTTCACCGGGGTCTTCCCTGAAGAGTTGGCTTTCGGTTGGGGCGCAGCCGCGCTCTTCGGGGCGGCAGGATTTGTTGCGGATCTGGCAGCTTCGTCGGCCCAGGCCGGAAGTGAGACCAGCACAGCCCAGCCGAGGGCCAGCAGCCAAGGGCTGACGAACAGGGACATTTTTTTCCAGCGGCTGGGCATCTTCGTCTCCACACCGGGGCGGGTTGCGGCGAGTCGGCGGACTGCTGTTGATGTAACACCGACGGCAGCGTTGGGTATCGCAAGAGACACAGGTTTCGTCCAGTGAAATCAACGTGCATTGCACCCATTCACCCCAACATTCCGAACGGGGCTTACAATTTGTCCAGCAGTTTGGAAGGGGCGGCTTGCCTCTGCTTGTCGGGGCTCCCTAAGATCGTTGAGACAGTTCTTCCTGAAAAACTGGCGGATTCATGACAGGCGTTCACTGGGTGTTGGCGTCGCTGGGGATGGTGGGAGCCGGGCTGATGGCCTGGCTGTTTCGCGCCCCCCTGCGCCGTTCCCAGCAGCTGCGCGAGGCTGAGGCAGCGCGAGTCGCGTTTGAGTCTCAGCGGGAGGCGCTGTCCCGGACGTTTCTGGAAGTCGCCAGCCTCTCAGGCAAGCCGCGTGGATTGCGGTGGCTGGCCGTCGATTTCGGGGACCAGGTTCGTTATGCCCGAGACCGTCAAACTGGTCTGTTGGCGGCGTTTGTGGGAGTGAACATTCGCTTCGAGGCCATTCCCGGAGGCGATATGGAAGGGGTGGCCGCGGTCGGGAACATTCGTGACGGTGCCGCTTTGTTCCACTACGAACAGGGAGGGTGGGGCACCGGGGGCAAGACCCTGTTCAACATCAATCCCGACGAAGCACTGGTGCGCTTTCAGGGGCAGTTCGAACCGTTGACCAGTCCTCCCACCCCTTGAGTGATCTCCGTTGGAGAGCAATCGCCCCTCCCAATGACCGAGAGTTTTGACCCTCCGCATTCGTCTGTTTCGTTGGTCCGTCTGCCGTGTCCTGGTTGGCTTCCCGCCAATTGTTCCCGGTCTGAATTCGTCCGATTCCCAGTCGTCCTCACGTTCCTTTTCCGCTGCTGGTCTCATGCCGCTTCAACAACCTCTCCACCGTGTGCTGTGTTCGCTGGCTGTTCTCTTGGCGGGGGTGCTTGGCAGTTCCCTTCCGGCCTGGTCGGCCGATGCAACCAGCGAGTCTCAACAGCGGCTCGAGCGGGACCTGAAGTATCTCGCCAGTGACGAGCTGGAGGGGCGCGGCGTCGGGCTGAAGGGACTCGAGGTGGCGGGGGAGTTCATTCGCGAACAGTTCGCCGCCGCGGGGCTGAAACTCGACACCGTCCAGGGGACGGCGTTCCAGAACTTCACCATGCCCACCGGAGCCGTGCAGGGACCGGTCAACACGCTGGAATTCGTGGGACCCGACGGCACGAAGTTCAATCCCGGCCAGCCGGCAGAATTCACCCCGCAGTCGTTCGGCGGAGCGGGAGCCTTTTTTGGCGAGCTGGTCTTCTGCGGCTATGGAATCGAAGCCTCCGACAAGAATTACAACGACTTCGAAGGGGTCGATCTCAAGGGGAAGGTGGCGATCATCGTCCGCAAGGTTCCCCAGCAGGCGAATCCCCGCAGCCCGTTCGCGGGCCCGCGCGGCGGCGTGGGTCCCTATGGCGAACTGCGCACGAAGGTGATCAACGCGGCGTCGAAGGGGGCGGCGGCCATCCTGTTTGTGAATGACCCGTACACAGGACGGAATGAGCTGGCCGAGGCCAGGAAGCAGGTGGGCAAGCTGGCCGAAGGAGTGGCCGAGAATGCCGTCGAGGTCGAGGCGATCGACGCCGCCGACGCCGAGAAGCTGGCCATGGCCAAAATGAAGCTCACCGAGGCGGTGGCGAAGTACAAGGCGGGGAAGGGGCACCTGCCGGCGGAACCCTCGGACGACCTCATGAAATTCGGCTATGCCGGTTCCGAGGCGATTCGGGAGATTCCGGTGCTGCACATCACCCAGAAGCTGTGCGACCAGGTGCTGCAGGGTTCCCTCAAGACAACCCTCGCCGCCCTGGAGGAAAAGATCGATCAGACCCAAAAGCCGGCCAGCCAGGTGCTGACCGGTTGGAATGCCGGGGGAGTGGTGTCGCTCGAGCGAACTCAGGCGGCGGTGCGGAACGTGATTGGAGTGGTGGAGGGGACTGGCCCGCTGGCCAACGAGACGATTGTGGTGGGGGCCCATTACGACCATGTTGGGCGCGGCGGGCCCGAATCGCTGGCGCGGGGCTCGTCCGAGATTCACAACGGAGCCGACGACAACGGGTCGGGCACAGTGGCCCTGCTCGAGCTGGCCCGCCGGATCGCCAGCCGTCCCGAGAAGCTGCCCCGCCGGGTGATCTTCATCGCGTTCACCGCCGAGGAGAAGGGGCTGATTGGCTCGGCCCGCTACACGAAGGAGCCGGTGTTTCCGCTGGAGAACACCGTGGCGATGTACAACCTCGACATGGTGGGACGACTGACCGAGAACAAGCTGACGGTGTTTGGTGTGAAGACCGCCAAGCACTTCGAAGAGTCGCTGGGGAAGCATGGTCCCGAGTTGGGACTCGAGTTGTCGATGAAGCCGGAGGGGTTTGGTCCCAGCGACCATTCGTCGTTCTACGCCAAGAAGATTCCCGTGCTGCACTTTTTCACCGGGACGCACAGCGACTACCACCGGCCCGGGGATGACTGGGAGAAGATCAATTACGAGGGGACCCGCAAGATTGTCGATCTGACCGAGCGGATGATTGTCGAGACCGCCCTCCGCGAAGCCCGGCCCGAGTATGTCGAGGTGCAGGGCTCGGCCCAGGTGGGAGAACGGCAGGGGAGCCGGCCGTACTTCGGCAGCATTCCCGACTTTGGCGGGAACAAGCCCGGTTATCCGCTGGGTGGTGTGGCGGGGGGCGGACCGGCTGAAAAGGCGGGGCTCAAGGCGGGAGACAACATCATTCAGATCGGCACGAACAAGATCGCCAGCCTGGACGATTTCGACGCGGCCCTGCGACAGTTCAAGGCGGGAGATGTGGTTGATGTGACGGTCGAGCGCGGAACCGAGAAGGTGACCGTGAAGGTCACGCTCGACAAGCCGCGCTAGAGGTCGTGGACCGTCCCAACGTGGCCCGCCTGTTCGGAAGTTGCCATCCCGAACCGGCCGTGGAGGAGGCGACGGTTCCGTTGTGGTGACAGACCTCCAGGTCTGTCAGTGACGCAATCGTCCCTCGGCGCATCGATCCAACAACCCTCTCCCACAATCGACCGGCCCTACCGCGGCAGCAGCGATTTGGTTGTGTCACCCCAATTGGACGCACAGGTTGCAAAGCCTGTGCGTCAGCCGTTGGTCTGGGTGTCGAATCGACCCTGGCCTGGGCGATGACC
>CAIOTJ010000440.1 GCA_903861195.1 uncultured Planctomycetaceae bacterium
ACCGCCGCCCCCAACCAGGAGGGGGCCGAGGCGGGACCGATCTACCTGCAGGACCATGGCAACCCGGTGCGGTATCGCAACATCTGGGTGTTGCCGCGTGATGCGCAGAAGGAAGCCCGCCGGCCGGTGGTTCCCGCGTTCGAACGGTTCCATGCTTCGGCCGTGGGGGAGAATGTGGCCGGGGGCCGGTTGCTGCTGACCGAACTCAACTGTACTGTCTGCCATGCCGCCCCCGAAGCGCTGGCGAATTCTTTGATCCGTCGTCCCGGCCCGGTGCTGGACCAGATTGGTGAGCGGACCCGGCCCGAATGGCTGCTGGCCTACCTGGCCGATCCCCATGGTGTGAAACCGGGGACAGCCATGCCCGATCTGTTGCGAGGTTTGCCTGAGGCCGAGCGGGCCCCGGCCGCCAAAGCCCTGGCGCACCTGCTGGCATCGACGGGGACTCTGGCGGAGAAGTCGTCCGACGCACAGGCCATCGGTCGCGGCAAGACCCTGTTCCACCAGATTGGCTGCGTCGCCTGCCATGCCCCTCGCGAAGGGGCCTCGGTGCCGACCCAGTCTTCGATTCCGCTGGGAGACCTGTCGGCCAAATACAGTATTACCAGCCTGGCGACCTTCCTCGAGAATCCGCATGTCGCCCGCCCCTCGGGCCGCATGCCCCGCCTGGTTTCCAATCCTCAAGAGGCGCTCGATCTGGCGAACTACCTGATCGGCCCGGTCGAGGTGAAGCCCCGCAATCCGAACTGGAAGTTCAAAGTCTATCACGGCAGCTGGAACAACGTTCCCGACTACGACAAGGTCAAGCCGGTCAAGGAGGGGGAGAGTGCGGGTTTCAACCTTGCGGTCGCGGGCCGCGGGAATGAATTCGGCATGCGGTTCGAGGGTTACCTCAAGGTTGAAAAGGGGGGAGAGTACACCTTCCATCTCGGTTCCGATGACGGCAGCAAGCTGTTCATTGACGGCAAGAAAGTGGCCGATTCCGATGGCATTCATCCCCACACGGTGAATAGCGGCAAGGCCAAACTGGAGCCGGGGATGCACCAGATGCGGGTGGACTATGCCCAGGTCGGGGGGGAGGCGACGCTGTCACTGGAAATGGAAGGCCCCGGCCTCTCCCGCCAGGACGCCAATGGCCGGATTTTTCTGACCGAGCAGGGTCCCCGGCCCGCCTCGCCCGAGGAAGAGGCGAAGGCATTCCGAGTCGATGCCGCCCTGGTCGAACAGGGGAAGGGATTGTTCGTCAACCTGGGCTGTGCCAATTGCCATAGCCTGACCCTCGACGGCAAGCGACTGGAGCCGAAACTGCAGGCGAAGCCTCTGGCGAATCTGACGGCCAATCGGGGCTGTCTGGCGGCTGGGGCTGCCCCGGCGGCCCGCCCCCCGGTGCCGGCCTATGACCTCAACGCCTCGCAGCGGGCCGCCCTGGCGACCACTGTGGGGACTGGAGCGGCTGTCGCCGACACCCGCAGCCAGATTGAACGGACGATGGAGTCGTTCCATTGCTACACGTGTCACTCGCGCGGCGGAGTGGGTGGCCCTGACCGGCCCCACAATCCGTTGTTTCTGACCACCATCCCCGAAATGGGAGATGAAGGCCGCGTGCCTCCTCCCCTCGATGGCGTGGGGGACAAACTGCGGGATGACTGGCTGCAGCAGGTGCTCAACGAGGGGGCCAAGGATCGTCCCTACATGTTGACCCGGATGCCGAAGTTTGGGGCTCCCGAGGTTTCGCAACTGGCCGCGGCGTTTGTGAAGGCTGACCGGGCACCCGCCGCACCCGATGTGCCGTTGCCCGAGTCGGAGATCCGCTCGAAGGCGCAGGGGCGTTTTCTGGCGGGAGACAAGGCCCTGGGGTGCATCAAGTGCCACACGTTTGGCGGGCACCAGACGCCGGGCATCCGCGGGCTTGACCTGCAGACCATGACCCGCCGGGTGCGGGAAGACTGGTTCCACCGGTACATGGTCGATCCGCCGCGGTATCGCCCCGGGACCCGCATGCCGACAGCGTTCCCCGAGGGGAAGGCCACGGTGCGCGATGTCTACGAAGGAGACCCGTCCAAGCAACTGGCCGCGCTCTGGAGCTGGCTGAAGGATGCCGACAAGGCGGGGCTGCCCGAGGGGCTGGTGGGGAACGTGATTGAACTGCGTCCCGATGCCCGCCCGGTGATTTACCGGAACTTCATCGAGGGGCTCTCGGCGCGGGGAATTGCCGTGGGGTATCCCGAGCGGGCGAACCTCGCCTGGGACGCCAACAAGCTGGCGCTGACGTTGGCCTGGCACGGCCGGTTCCTCGATGCCGGGAAGCATTGGGAAGGACGTGGTCCGGGTTTCCAGGGGCCGTTGGGCGATCACCTCATCCGGCTCGAAGACCAGGTGCCGTTGGCAGTGCTGGAAAACGACCAGACCCCCTGGCCGACGAAGGCTCCGCGCGAGCTGGGCTGGCGGTTCAAGGGGTATGATCTCGATCCGGCGGGACGGCCGCGATTCCGGTATGTCTCGAACCAACTGACGGTGGAAGACTTCCCGGTGCCGGTCCCCCACAAGTCGGACGCCTGGTTCCGGCGGACGCTGACCATCAAGGGAACCGAGGCGGTTCCCGGGCTGTACTTCCGGGGGGCGGTCGGCAAGCTCGAACCCCAGCCGAATGGAGAGTACCTGGTCAACGGAATGTTCAAGATCCGGCTACCCGGGGGACGCCCGGTGCTGCGCGAGGTGAACGGCCAGCAGGAACTGCTGCTGCCGGTGACGTTCAACCAGGGTCAGGCGACCGTGGTCCAGGAGATCGACTGGTAACCCGATTCCCGGACCCGGCTCGATCTTCGTCTGTTCTGTTGCTGTTTCATCCCTCCCCATGGAGGTTTTCATGACGCTCTGGCGTGTTGTCTGTCTGGCGGCCCTCGTGTGCGGGCTGGTTCCCTCCCTGGTTCGGGCCGAGGACAAGCCCCCGGTCGAAGCCGACTATTACAAGATCACCACCTTCGAAGTCCCCAAGGATGTGGTGCTGGAGGCGTCGGCCTTCCAGTTGATGCCGAATGGCCAACTGGCGGTCGCATCCCGCCGCGGCGAGATCTGGATGGTCTCGAATCCCTTCGCGGGCGAAGTGAAAGCGGCCCAGTTCAAACGGTTCGCCCACGGACTGCATGAAGTGCTGAGTCTGGCCGAACGGGATGGCTGGCTGTACCTCGTGCAGCGCAGTGATGTCTCACGAATCAAGGACAGCGACGGCGACGGCGTGGCCGACGTGTTTGAAGTGGTGAACGACGAGTGGGAGATCTCGGGCGATTACCATGAGTACGCGTTTGGCTCGAAGTTCGATGCCGAGGGGAACCTGTGGGTCGTGCTGTGCCTGACCGGGTCGTTCTCAAGCGACGTGAAGTACCGTGGCTGGTGCGTGCGGATCACGCCCGAAGGCAAGCTCATTCCCACCACCAGCGGCATTCGCTCGCCCGGGGGAATTGGCGCGAACCTGGCGGGGGACATGTTCTACACCGACAACCAGGGCCCGTGGAACGGGACGTGCGGCCTGAAGCACCTCATTCCTGGCAAGTTCGTTGGTCATCCCGGCGGCTTCAAGTGGTACAGCCTGGCCGAGCCGTTTCTTGGCAAAGCCCCCCGCGAACCAGAGAGCGGCAGCCGGTTTATGGTCGAGGCGAAGAAGATTCCGCAGTACGAGCCCCCGGCGGTGCTGTTTCCGTACGGCAAGATGGGGCAATCGGCCGCCGGGGTCGCGGTCGACGCCTCGGCAGGAAAGTTTGGCCCGTTCGCCGGTCAGTTGTTCGTCGCCGACCAGACCTTCAGCACGGTGATGCGGTGCGACCTGGAAAAGGTGCAGGGGCACTACCAGGGGGCCTGCTTTCCGTTCCGGGAGGGGTTTGGCTCGGGCTCGCTGGGGCTGGAACTGACCGCCAACGGGAGCCTGTTTGTCGGCGGCACCAACCGCGGCTGGGGCTCGCGGGGGAACAAGCCGTTCGCGGTTGAACGGCTCGACTGGACCGGCAAGGTGCCGTTTGAGATGCAGACGATGCGGGCCAAGCCCGACGGCTTCGAACTGACCTTCACGCAGCCGGTCGACACGCAGAAGGCGGGGGATCCCGCGAGTTATAAGCTGGAAACCTACACCTACATCTTCCAGGCGGCGTACGGCAGCCCGGTGGTGGACCAGGCGACCGCCAAAGTCGAGCAGGCGGTGGTCTCGGCCGACCGCAAGAGCGTGCGGCTGAAAATCGCCGGCTTGAAGGAGGGGCACATCCACGAGCTGAATGCTGACGGCGTTCGCTCGGAACAAGGGCTCCCCCTGCTGCACAAGTTCGCGTACTACAACCTGAACTACCTCGCGACGGAGTGACCTGCGAGACTGGGGGCCGCGAGGGGAGCATCTCTTCCGGCCGCCCGGTCGCCCGGTCGCCCGGTCGATCAGTCGACTCTCCCCACCCCACGCGTTGCCGCGGAAGACCGGCTGCGTCTCTTCCACGGTCCCTCCTTCCCGCGAATGCCGAGTCTTCCATGGCTGCCCCCCGCCTGTTCGTGTCTCGTTTCCGTTGTGGGCTGACGGCTCTGTTCCCGAGTCCCGGCCGGATGTGGTCCCTGGGGGCCCTGCTGCTGGTCGTGACGGGGTGGCTGCCCAGCACCGCCACCGCGCAAGACAAAGCCAATTGGACTTCGGTGAAGGTCCCCGACGTCTGGAAGAATCCCCCGGCGGGGGAAGAGAATCTGTCGTGGTACCGGGGGTTTGTGCAGCCGCCGGCCAACTGGCAGGGAGAAGATCTTGAACTGTTCGTCGAGCCGGTCGACGCCGCGCACGAGGTCTGGTTCAACGGCAAGAAGGTGGGGCAGGCGGGGGAGTTTCCCCCGTTCTTCCGCAGTGGGCTGGGGGGGGAAGGACCGGTTCTTCATCGCGGCTGACAGCGTACGGACCGACCGGCCCAACGCGGTGGCCCTGCGGGTCTACAACCAGGAGGGGCGGACGGGGTTCAACGTCGCGGCTCCCGTGCTGTTCGGCAAGCAGCAGGC
>CAIOTJ010000441.1 GCA_903861195.1 uncultured Planctomycetaceae bacterium
AGGTGGCAACTGATCTCCCAGGAGACGGGGACGACCGCCTTGGTGGTGGCAACCTGTTTTCCCGACTTGTCTTTGACCACGATCGAAGACAACTGGAACGGGTCGTTGACGAGCTTGTCGTTCAGGGGGGTGATGGGAATACCGGTCGCCTCGAAGTACCCGAGTGTGGTTCTCTTCAGCGTACCGCTGAGCTTGTTTCCAGTCAGTCCGACGTCCTTGGTCAAGGTCTTTCCGAAGAGCTTGGGAGCCTGGGTCCAGAAATCGGTTTTGGTCGAAGAGATGGTGTTGCCGGGAATGGAGTACGAGACGGTGACTCCCGAACTGACGATGTCGGGCTCGGCCCCCCGCTTGATCACCTGAGCCCGCAGAGTGTTGTACGGTGGGAGAATGCACATTTCCGAGAAGTCGCGGTTCATGCAGTGCATGCCCAGCTCATTGAACCCCAGGACCACATAGGACGGGGCGGCGGTGGCCATGGCTTCGAGGTGGCCGGAGGTCTGCGTGGGAGACGTCTCCGGAGGATCGTCGGCGAGGACCGGTTCCCGAACAGCAGGCTGCGACGCAGCCGGGGGAGTTGCCTTCCCGGGGCGGCGTCCCCGGCTGAGCGTCTGAGACCGTCCCGGGGCAACTTCACCGAGGGTGCTCAAAGGCCAGCTCAAGAGCAGGCCGGCGCTCAGCAGGGTCATCCAGAACAAAACCAGCTTTCGCAGCGGGGGCTGAAGCGTCGACATCGGGGCACCTCACAACTCGGCCAGGAAGTCCGGAGTGTTCGAAGAGAGAAACTTCGCAACGGCCCAGAGACACAATCCGGACAACATCAGTAGCCGAAATCTTACGGGAGTTCCGTCAGTTTCCGCGTCGGCGCGATCGGCAATCCGACAAGCGGTTGTCAGCGCCGCGCTGACACGCCGCACAGGAGGTTGAAGACCGAGTGAACCGGGCGAAGCCTGGCTCGCTCCACCACAAGCGTCTGTTCAGGGCCAGATCTCAAGCGGTCGGACGGGAGCAAGAACGGGAAGGAGGCAGGGGATCGCGCAGGGCGATTTCCCCCTCAGGAGGTGGGCGATTCGGGAGGCAGGGAATGTCCCAGTCCCACATCATTCGCATAGCGCACAAAATCGGCCGTGGTCTTCAGCCCCAGCTTTTCTCCCAGGCGAGCCCGATAGGTGGCGACGGTCTTCGGGCTGAGGTCGAGCTGCTCGGAGATCTTGAGGTTGGAGTGCCCTTGAGAGAGCAGTCGCAGGACCTGTTCCTCCCGCTGACTCAGCCGGCTGCGTCCCACCTCATGCGGCCGTCCCCGACCCACCGTCTGGAACACCGAGGCAGTCAATTCGGGATCATCGAGATCGATGACCAATCGTCCGCGGGCTACGTCACGGATCGCCTGCAGCAGGTCATCCACCTTGAGCGTCTTGACCACATAACCCCGGGCCCCGGCTCCCAGAGCGGCCCGCACATAGGCGGGGTCATCGTGCATCGAAAGAATCAGCACCTGGGGATGGCTGGCGATCGACTGCAGTTCGCGGACCAGCGGCAGGCTGGGCCCCCCCGGAAGCGACAGGTCGAGCACCACCACGTCGGGCTGGAGTTGCCGGGCCACTGGCAAAACTTCAGCCGCCTGCCCCGCCTCACCCACCACTTCGAGGTCGGCCTGGGAGTTCAACAGCAGACGGACTCCAGCCCGGACCATCGCATGATCATCCACCAACACAACGCGAGTCTTCGCGGTCATCCTCCGTCCCTTCCGGACGCGGCAACGTCACGAACACACGGGCTCCCCCCCCCGGTGCGGTCTCCAACACAAACGTTCCTCCCGCCAGACTCGCCCGCTCGGACATGCCGACCAGTCCCAAATGACCGGGGGATGGGGGATGCGTCTGACCATCGGCAGACACCCCGCGCCCATTATCGAGGATCTCAAGCTGTAACTGGTGGTCGGTTCGCCGCAGTTTAACCGAAACCACGGTGGCTCCGGAATGCTGGACCACGTTCTGCAGCGCTTCCTGGACGATCCGGAACAGCGTGGTTTCATACCGCTCTGGCAACCGGATGTCGGTCAGGTCGTCGACCTGGCAATCGACGTCGATCTCGTGGTGGCGGGCGACCTGTTCCGTCAGCCGCTCGAGGGCCACCGCCAGCCCCAGGTCGTCGAGCAGACTGGGTCGCAACCCCAGTGCCAGACGCTTGGTTTCCCGCAGGGCTTCCTGTGCCAGTTCCCGCAGTTCTCGTCCCTGGCGGACCAATTCCGCGGCGGGCAGATCATCGCGCAACGACTTCAGTCCGGTCACCAGCAGCCCGAGTTGCTGACCCACTCCGTCATGCAGCTCCCGAGCGGTGCTCCGGCGCTCATTCTCGATGGTCTGGAACAGGTCGGTGAGGAACTGGTCTCGCA
>CAIOTJ010000442.1 GCA_903861195.1 uncultured Planctomycetaceae bacterium
CAATCCCTGCTCCGCCATCGAGGAGCTACCAAGATCAATCGGAACCGGTACCAGGGTGCCCTGCTCCGGCCGCCCCCGCACCGGCAGCTGCTGTAGCGCCGGCACCAGCACCCGAATAGTCAAGAGTCATCGCCCAAAGAAGAACTAGGGGCGTTGGCCCAGATCAAGCGTAAAGACAGAAGTTTCTTGCGAAACGCATTCGAGTGTGCCCAGTGTTTGCAGTCACCATTCACTGACATTCAACGAGAGGAATCATCATGAGATGCTGTGTGAAAGGCTTGTCTTTTGTGTGCGTGGTTCTGGCAGCCGTGTCATCGCACAGCGAAGCGATGGCTCAGGTCTTTGGTCCACTCAAGAAGTTGAGCGACGGTCTGTCCTTTGACGTTCCGAAAATCAAGGGATTACGATTCCCAGGTGGTGGCCAAAGCACCTCCGGCACGATGTCCATGGAGTACTCGGTCGACCGCGATGGCTGGGTCCTCGAACAGACGCGGTCTGACTTTCCCTTTCGTCGGACCAATCAACGATTGTCGCCCCGGTACTATCCGAATGGGGAGGCCTATTTCGAGTACCAGGGTCGGCGGTATACGGCCGACACCAAGTACAACAATCTACAACTCGCCCGCGATCTCCAAAGACAGCGGGCCACGCAGCAATTGAAGGACGCGGAGCGACAACATCGACAGCGGCAAGCCGAGAATGCCCGACAGGGACAAGCCTGGATTCAGGGACTGTCCGACTTTCAATTGGCCGCGCAGGTTCACCAGTTGCCCACCCCCCAACTGCATCAGGCTGGCATGAACAACTGGGCGCAGCTCCAGGAGTTCCGGACACTCAACCTGGATGTCACGGGATTTGCCCGGCTCGACAACGCGATCCGCAACGAATTGGGGCAGCGCCAGCAGGAAGAGATGGCGTTCGCCAACGTCGTCTCGTTCTATAACCCCACGTCCCAACCATTCGCCTTTGAGATCCGCTCCGCGCCAAACGAGCGATTTCAATCCGTGAGCCTGCAACCGGGAACCTGGGGCAGATTCTGGTCGCGGGGGCCGGAAGCGCGGTTTGAGGTACGTTACGATGCCGATTTGTCAGGCATGACACGGATTGCAGCCCAGGTTGTCGAATACAACCGCGTCTTTTCGCCTGATGACCCCGACATTCGCCTCGGGCATCCGTACTGGTTCGCCCTGGCGAACAATGGCAGGGAGTTGATGCTGACCGACGAGATGCCGCCGAACAACGAGGTCGAAAACGTGTATGTGGCCCGTCCAGACTTCAATCCCCAACCCCCGTTTCAACAGCCCGTTCCGCAGAAACCAGCGCGGCCTCGCCGACTGGGCGTACAGATTCAACCGGTCGATGTGGGGAATGGAGAACTGGGATTGCAGTTGGTAAGCGTGGGGGATGGAAGCCCGGCCCAACGGGCAGGACTCGAAGTGGGCGACGTCATCGTACGCGTTGATGGCACGCGGGTCCGGTCGCCCGAGGAATTGCTGAGGGCTCTCGACCAATCCACGGGCAATCCCCTCCTGAAGGTCTTGAATGTCCGCAACCGCCAGTACGTGGAACTCACGGCTTCATTTGACTGAGCGGTGGTTGATCGACGGTGATGCCGAGGTGACCGGCACCGACGCGGGTGACTTTGGTGGCGAACATCTCGATGGATTGGGACGACACCGCGAGTGCTTCGCGCGAGCTTGCTCGGGCCGCTGGCCGACCGGGAGCGTCACTGTCGCAAGTTGATCGCGTCAAAACCCACCACCCTGACGCTCGGCTTGGCTGGGACTCGCGGCGAGCACCATCATTCCAGTCGCCGCCGGCCCCACATGGCGTACCGCATTCCCGCGCTGCCTTGGATGGGTCCAGCGACGTTTGGATAGCGAGGAGAATTCACCACGGGAGGTGGCTCGCGTTGTACGTGGGCGGGGTCCGTGCTGCCGTACCGGGCATGTTGTGGCCGTTGCGAGGCTGGTTGAAGGCACCGGAGTGCAGGTGGTCGACAGGGGACTGAAAGCTGAGAAGTTGTTGGCGGCTCCACAGCGACACGACCGACAAGGACCCGTCCCCCGCGCTTGGTCCTGACTGGCCCGCAACCTCGTTTTCGGAAGTCCCGTGGATGAAACCCTCCGCCACCTGACGGAAGCCTCCGATTGACAGCCATTTGTAGAATGAATAAAACATCTTCAAGGTTGGGGAAAACAATGGAGGGATCCGCAATCTTGCGGTATGTTCCAGCACCAGCCCCAGCTGTTGTTCAATCCACACCGCCACCCAGTTCGAGTTACCAGAGATTTCACTCACGGAAGGACAAGGGCTCCATG
>CAIOTJ010000443.1 GCA_903861195.1 uncultured Planctomycetaceae bacterium
GAATCGACCACCCCCTCCGACACCTCGATTATGCCGGAAGGCCAGCTCGATCAATTGACCGAAGAGCAGGTGCGGGACCTGATCGAATACCTGCGGCGGCGGTGACGGGGGCGGAGGAGATGACGGGCCGTCGTCCAGCACCCAACCACCTGCGAGAGAACCGCACCACCGACGAGAGATGGGAACCAACCGACCACGAGCCGACGACGGCTCAGACCCTCCGTGAAAGTCAGGTGCGATGATGGTCGACATGGCGACCTGGCAGGTGTTGAGCGACGCCGAACGGCGTGAGTTCCACGCGCTGCTGCCGGTCTGGCATCAGGTGCTGGCCACCCGGGGTATGACCGACGGCACCGACCTGCTGACCGGCTGGGAAATTATCCCGCAGGATTGCGCCTGGTGCTTCGCCCACGCGGGAGTCGTCATCCCCCAGCCGCAAGCGACCAGCCGTTGGGTGTTGCAGGCGTTGCTGACCGATGCGATTCAGAATCTGGGACGGTGAGGGGGGAGTGAATTAAGGATTTGGTTAAGTCTCGCCGGGGAGGGTGGGTGGACCGAGGAGCTGCCGAAACGAGCGCATTTGGCAAAGAACTGACCGCGTCAACCCCAGCAGTGGCGATCAAATTCGCCAACAGGAGTGCATCTTTGGCGCCGACGCGCGATCCTTCGCCGGGAACGGAACGTCTGATCCCGACGTTTGGCTCGGGAAACCGACCTTGGTGTCGTTCCCAACGGGACGTTCGCCTCGCCGAAGACCGCCCGGTCCCGGCACGTCGTCCCCGAAGGGGTTCAAGAGGGTAGCCGGGGGTTCCGCGGCAGCGGTACCCCCGGAAAGCGGTCCCCACACACGGCCAGAACCCCGGTAGGGGTTCCAGACGGCGTGATATGACGCGTGGGGGGAAGACGTGCCAAATCGACGATCGCGAACCGTGTCGTTCGGCGAAATGCCTTGCGATAGCCGCCGATGAACGTCGTTTCCCCATCGTCTGGAACCCCGACCGGGGTTCGGCGGGTGTTGGGGGGCGGGCTGTCCGGGGGTAGAGCTGCGCTCCAACCCCCGGCTACTCTCTTAAGCCCCTGCAGGGCCGCAACTCGCCAACCGCAGGCGGTGCGCCCGGGCCGTGTCGAATCCCAGGCTCTCGATCCACGTCCGATTCCGAATTCCGCGCGCCGGAATGTCGAACACTCTTTGGACTGACAAACCAAACCGAGGAATACGGCATTCAGCGTGCGGATGCCGGAGGTCGTCCATCACCAAACCACGTTGTCAGACGCTTGCGAAACTTTTGAAACGCCGGGTCTTCACAAGCCTGGAGCCCAACCTTTTCGGCCAGGCTTGAGAATATGCGGGCATTGAGCGGAATCTGACGCGCCCGGCAGGCAAGGGCGAGAGCCTGTTTGGGATCGTGGGGCTTGGAAGCCTCCGGACTCCACACCCCCCGACTCACCAGGTACGTCTTCAATTCCGAGTTGTTCGGCCACCCCAGCGTCGTCGCGACCTGCGGCGATTTGCTCCAAGCCCATGCTTCCAGCTCGGGATCAATCGCAATCACGGCCACGCTCCCCGGCGCCCAGCCATTCTGTCGCAGGCCTTCTTCGATCTCTTCTTCAATCTGTTCTCGCGACTGGTCGTCAGCTCCACACCCATGGCGATCAAAGATGACCAGCGCATGGCGATGCGTTGTTCTCTTGGGACGCAGCAGGTCAATCGCTTCCCGATAGCAGCCGGAATCTCGCCCGGAGTAGCGCAGGAAATCCAATTCGTCACAGGGTTCGAAATCGAGTTGGATCCGCAGCGCCGGCTGCCTCTTGGTCAGCAGGGTGACCACGGTGTTCTCAGTGTCGAGATCGGGGACAATCACAAACAGATCCCGCTGGCTCATCCCAGCACTCCCGACGCATAGAGATTGGCCACGCTGACCGTCCCTTTCCAGTGCTTCAGGGCAGGATGCTCGTGCCCGCCGACAATATCGGTCGCGCCCTGCTTGTCTTTCTTGAAACAGAGCATTTCTTTCAGTTCAGCACACGCCAGCAGCACTGGCGAGTGGGTGGCTGTCAGAATCTGGGCCCGGTCGCCGGCACTGCGCAGCGCCTGGTACACGGTTTCCATCGCCTTGGGATGAATGCCATTTTCAGGCTCCTCGATCAGATAGACGCCGGTGAATTCGGGCAGGTACGCCGGCACTGTCAGGGCCAACATTCGCAGTGTGCCGTCAGACACGTTCCACGATGGCACCTGGAATCCTTCCTGGTACTGCACCTGGAGATAACGCTCCCGGGTGTCAGGAAATTCGGCAGTGACCACCTCTGCGATGTCCGGCAAGGCTGTTCGCACATGTTCAACCCACATCTTGAATCGTTCGGGATGCCGGTTCCGCAGGTCATGAATCACCCAGGGAAGATTGCTGCCATCTGGACGAAAGAGCAGACCTTGGCCTGGAGCGCTCGGTTTTCGCAAGGCCGCGCTGTTGAGCTCCAGTTTCTGGGTGCCGTTCACCAGGGTGTCCCGCAACCAAGTGGTCACGGGAAACTTCGTTTCATCATCGGGCAGATTGGCCAACCCCGACTTGCGCGGCCCCAGCCGAATCGAGGGTGCCCATCCGCCCTTTCCCTTGCGGTCGGATAACTCGGAGTAGAAGTTGTCGTTTCCACCCGGTTTCTTGCGTAGAACGAGTTTCTTGGATGTTCGACGGCGATCCGTTTGAAGAATCGATTTGGGAGGTGCGGCAG
The DNA here is from genome assembly GCA_903861195.1 of uncultured Planctomycetaceae bacterium. Taxonomy (GTDB): domain Bacteria; phylum Planctomycetota; class Planctomycetia; order Planctomycetales; family Planctomycetaceae; genus UBA10511. The sequence continues at coordinate 2,731 of CAIOTJ010000443.1, forward strand.
ACATGGGAAACAGTTGCCTGGCGGGTGGCGTGGGGCGAGAACCCGCATCCAAGAGCCAGAGCTGTTCACCGAGGAAGAGGTATTCATTCGCCGCGGCATCGACTCCGACCGCAATTTCATACCGTACGCTGTCGTACGCGTTGTCGGGACCCAACAGCGCGCGTCGCTCTTCCGGAATCCGCATTTCGACAGCCAGTTCGAATCGCTCGCCTTGCCCGTGATGAAACAATTCCTGGATGTTCCGAACCCGGGTCGCAATGGCCGAGCCCAGATCCCGGCTCAACAGATCCCCCAGAAAGGCAACGACATCGAACAGCGTCGTTTTGCCACTGGCATTCGGTCCGATCAGGATCTGGAAATCGGCCAGATCAATCCGCACCGAGCGCAGCGAACGAAAATTGAGCGCCTCGATCAAACGGATCATGACTGACCACCCGCACGGGCAAAAAAACCGCTGTTCCGCCGCTTCACGATCGTGCCCCTCTTTGCCAATTGGTGTTGTGATCCTGCGCCGGCCCCTTGGAGTCGAAACTCACGCAGCCCGTCAGGCGGGTCTCTGAACAAGAACAGGAAGGGCTTCTCAAGGAATTGGTCGGTCTTTCACGCGAGTCAGTCGGTTGTCAACCGCAACAGTGGGGTCAAAGGTAGAGGACAGCTGTGCACAAGATCGGTGGTGTCCGCAGTCTAGGTGCGCGATTGTCGCCGAGCCCGGCGCCCACGGCAACCTTCGGTAAGCCGGATTCAAATTCAATCCGGCGAATGCAAGTGCCTCGAGGGCTCAATGATCCCGGGGACGCTGCGGCCGCAACGTCCCCGGGGTCGGGTCCCTACAGAAAATCAAACCTGGGAGGACTGATCGAAAATCGTCCGGAGAACTTGCGTCGCGGCGGCAAGATTCGCCCCAGCAGGAACTTCAACGAAACATCGATGGCCGAGATGGTGAAAGCCAAAACCGTTTCGCAGGCAAAAAGCCTGAACTTGACCCAAGCGGCTCAACCTCTCAGCCCAGAAAAAGCATCGAACAGTCCCCTCGAATAGAGGTCCGGCTGCAGCAACCACTGGCTGGTCCACGCAAAACTCTTCATCTTGACTTTCCAAAATCTCGAAGTGCAGAAAACAATAGGCCGTGTGTAATCCAGCGGTATGTACGCATAGAGACAAAGGTTGTCGAAGTTGAGACAAAATAACGGAAATGTCAACCAACTACTCAGAAAAATGTCCCCCCACCGCGCGCACCCCCTCCCCCAACACCCACCCCACCGCCAACTCATCGCGTAACCGCCGTTGCAATATCCCCACCGCCAGATCCTCTGGCAAACACTCCACGAACTTCAGCGACTCCAGCGCCCGGGCGTCGATCGTGGGGAGCAGGGTGGGGTGAAGCTCGCCCGCGAGGCTCCGGATGGCCGCTTCGATTCGGTCGACGGCCACGTGCGGTTCGAAGGTGAGGCTGAAGCTTACGTGGGCCACCTGGCTTTCGGTCGCCTGCGACAACGCCGGGGCCAGGCTCGCGTTGGCGCGGAGTCCCGCGAAGGTCCACCAGGTGGTGTCGCTTCCCGCACTCACCAGGTGCGTTCCCGGCTCGGGCGAGAGCCAGCCGTAGTCGAGACGCAGGCCGGCCAGCCGCTCGCGCGCCCGGTTCGACCAGCAGGCCCGTGGCTCTTCGTCGGCCAGAATCGCCCGAATCGCCTGGCAGAGCCGGTA
>CAIOTJ010000444.1 GCA_903861195.1 uncultured Planctomycetaceae bacterium
CCACGACTTCGGAGCCGGCTCCGAAGTCTGAGCCCGCTGAACCCCAGCCCACCCCCCAGCCCACCCCTCAGCCGGAGTCCAAGGGAGCCGAGGTCAATACCGCCAAGGTGGTGCTGGGTTCTCCCGAGTTGACTGCTGGAATTCCCGGCGACGGACCGCTGACCGTGGCCCAGGTCGAGGCTTGGCTGGCGGACCCGAAGAACCATGAGATCCTCTCGGTCGAACTTCCCCTGGGGCTGAGCCTGGGAGTGATTCCCGCCGATGTTCTGGCGGCGAATCCGATGACCCGGGCCAAGATCGAGTTGGGTCGGCAGCTCTACTTCGACACCCGATTGAGCTCGAAGAACACTGTCAGTTGCGCCAGCTGCCATCATCCCGATCACGGCTACGCCAAAGAGACCCAGTTTGGCGTGGGGGTGGATGGTCAGATGGGAGGACGGAACAGTCCCGTCAGCTACAACCGCATTCTCAGCCGGGCCCAGTTCTGGGACGGCCGCGCTCCCTCGCTGGAAGCGCAGGCGGTCGGCCCCATCGCCAATCCGATCGAGATGGGGAATACGCACGAGAAGGCTGTGGCGTCTCTGGCCGCCATTCCCGGTTACAAGCTGCAGTTCGACAAGATCTTTGGCGACGGCGGAACCACCATCGACAATGTGGGCAAGGCGATCGCCGCTTTCGAGCGGGCCATTGTGACCGGACCTTCCCCCTACGACTATTTCGAGCGGGTCGTCCCCTTTCTGAAGCTGACCGAAGAAGATTTCGCCGATGACGCCGAGCTGAAAGCCGAGTACGAGGCCAAGCTTGCCGCCTCCAAGGCCCATCCGATGTCGGACAGCGCCATTCGCGGCAAGGACCTGTTCTTCAGCGAGCGGATCAACTGTGCCCACTGCCACGTGGGAGCCAACTTTGCCGACGAGCTGTATCACAATCTGGGCATCGGCATGGACAAGGCCGAACCCGACCTCGGCCGGTTCAATGTGACGAAGGACGAGAAGGACAAGGGGTCGTTCAAGACTCCCACGACCCGCAATGTCGCCCTGACCCCTCCGTACATGCATGACGGGAGCCTGAAGACCCTGCTCGAAGTTGTTGAGCACTACAACAAGGGGGGAACGCCCAACCCCACTCTCAGTCCCAAGGTCAAGAAGCTCGACCTGACCGAGCAGGAGAAGCTCGACCTCGTGGCCTTCATGGAGGCCTGCACCGGAGCCTTCCCCGTTGTGAATCAGGGGCGTCTGCCCGAGTAATTGCGGCCAGGTGCCGGGAGTGGATGCTCCGGCACACAAGCCAATCGCGGAATGTCAGGGGGGCTGGATCCCAAATTCGGCCCCCCTCATTCTTTCTTGGCGGGCTGCGAAGCGACCGAGTGACCGGGGGACGGACTGCCCAGGTGGGGCGGATGTGGTTTCGCTCGATGTTTTGCGGGGAGACATTGGACTTTGACGATTCGTGTGTTTGAGATATGGTGCCAACTCAAGAGCGTTGGGCCTCCTGTTCAGTAATCGCCCCTGGGCCTCTGCATGGACTCGCAGAAAGCAGAAGTGGAAACTCCGGCCGTGCGTCGAACCCTGGTGGGCCGAGGCTGGTGGGCATTCGCCTTGATTGTGGGTGGAGCCTGGTGGGCCTGGGAGCATCCGGCACGGCAGGTCGCCGAAACAGCGGCTGTCAGCTCTTCTCAGCCTGAAGAGAAGGCGTTGCTTTCGCCCCTGGTGGCCGTTGAGTCGATTGGATTGAATGGGGGTGCTTCTGCCGCAGTCGCCCCCCTCGACCCGGTGGACGATTCGGCTCTTGAGTCTCTTTCTCCCGAACAGAAAGTCCTCGGGGTCTGGCGCGATTTTTACCGCGGCGAGCGGACGTTGACCCTCCATGCCGACGGCACCGGGACCATGGTGGTCAAGCTGGCGGGGATGGCCAAGAAGCTCTTCGCCGAAACCCTGCAGTTCGACTTGACGTGGGAATTCGAAGAGGGGCGGTTGGTGATGAGCACCGTCGATGGCCGGCCCGCCTCGAAGTTCGAGCTGATCCGCAAGTTGTATGGCGACCGGGCCGACTATGAGGTGCTGGAACTGACCGCCGATCAGATGCGGCTGCGGGATGCGGGGGGCAAGACCCAGTATGACTGGCGTCGTCCCGAGAACCTCTACGAAGACGTGGCGCTGGACGATCAAAGTTCCCTCTAGATTCCACGGAAGGATATGGAAGTGAAGCGGAGATGGACGCGGCGAAATTGGCTGTTGGCAGGCTTCGGTTTGTGTGCCGTGGCGGGCGGACTCGCCTGGTATGGCAATCGCAAACGCTACAACCACTTCGAGGTGCATGACACTGGTCTGGTCTACCGCAGCGCCTGGCTTGAGGCGGATGTGTTTGCCGAGCTGATCTCCCGGTATCAGATTCGCTCGATTGTCAATCTCTGCAATCCGGACGAGATGGGACGCCAGCGGTGTGTCGCTGAGCGGTCGGCCGTGGAGGGCTCGGGGGCCGTACTTTACGACGCCACGATGCCCAATACGATCGACCCGGCCGATCCCCAGGTGGCCCGGTTGGTGGAGATTCTGGCGAATCCGAACAACTACCCGCTGTTGGTGCACTGCCAGCATGGCGTCACCCGCACCGCCAAATTCCTGGCGATGTACGACATTCTTTACCGGCATTTGTCGGCTGACGAGTCGCTTGCCCGGATGCCTGTGTTTGGGCACGGGGAATACACCGTCTCGGTTTACGCGTTTGCCCGCAACTTCGAAAAACAGCATGCCGAGAGTTATCCGCAGGCAGCCGGTGCGCTCGAACAGTTGCGGCGCTGATTGCAATTCGCGACGGTAGGCCACAAGAGGGGGTTTCAATCCGGAGGCTCATGCTGCGCAGTCATGCGCCAGGTTTCCTTCGGTGATCCAGGACTGGGTTGGCTGACAAACGGCTAGGCCGAAGGGAAACAACGTGGCGACGAATCTGTTTGATTTGACGGGGCAGACGGCCGTCGTGATTGGCGGAACCGGTGTGTTGGGGGGGGCGATGGCCCAGGCCCTGGCCGAGTCGGGCGCGACCGTCGCGATTCTCGGCCGGCATGCCGGGCGGGGAGCCGCCCGGGTGGCCGAGATCGCCGCCGCTGGGGGACAGGCGTTCTTTCAGATGGCCGACTCCGGAGACCGGGAGTCTCTGCTGGCCGCGCGCCAGGCGATTCTGGCGCGGACGGGCGGAGTGCACTCTCTGGTGAATGCCGCCGGAGGAAACCGCCCCGAGGCGACGCTGCCCCCCGGCAGCGACTTCTGCCAACTTCCCCAACAGGCGTGGCGGGATGTGTTCGACCTGAACCTGGTGGCGGGAGTTTTGCTGCCCTGCCAGGTGTTTGGCGAAACGATGCTGTCCCAGCAGCAGGGAAGCATCATCAACATTGCGTCACTGTCGGGCATTCTGCCGTTGTCCCGGGTGGTGGCCTACTCGGCGGCCAAGGCGGCGGTCATCAACCTCACGCAATTCCTGGCCCGTGAATGGGCGACCCGGGGGATCCGCGTGAATGCCATCAGTCCCGGGTTTTTCCCGGCCGAGCAGAACCGTCCGCTGCTGTACGAGCCCGATGGAGTCACTCCCAGTGCCCGCGGCAAGCAGATCTTTTCGCACACTCCCATGGGGCGGTTTGGGGAGAAGCACGAATTGGGCGGGGCGGTGGTCTGGCTGGCGTCGCACCGGGCCTCTTCCTTCGTGACGGGGCAGAACATCGTGGTCGACGGCGGGTTTACTTCGGTCACCATCTGACCCGCCGGGATCCGCTTTTTCCGGGCGGTCGACGGGGGGCAAATTCCCCTGCTCCCGGATACAATTCGCGGCCCGGGCGGGCCCCGTGCGGCGGTCCCCGGTCACCCTTTTTTCTTCGGGAGTTTTCATGAGCGGTTTGTCGATTCGGCAGGATGCCTGTGAGCTGGATTTCCTTTCGCTGGGAGCGCTGGTCCACCGGCTGGATCCCGGGGTCATCCCTTTCCGCAAGGCGAAGTCGCTCGACATCCACGTTTCCGGCGGCGAATACAACGTCGCGGCCAATCTTTCAGACTGCTTCGGCCTGAAGACCGGCGTCGCCACGGCGATGGTCGACTACCCGATCGGCGAGATGGTGCAGGCGAAGGTCCGCGAGATGGGGGTCACCCCGTTCTACAAATGGTTCAAGCACGACGGAGTGCGCGGCCCGAACATCGCCACCGTCTACAGCGACCGGGGGCAGGGGGTGCGGGCTCCCGTCGTGTTCTACAACCGCTCGAATGAAGCGGGGGGCATGCTCAAGGCGGGCGACTTCGACTGGAAGGGAATCTTCTCGAAGGGGGTCCGCTGGTTCCATTCGGGAGGAATTTTCTCGGCGCTCTCCGAAACCACCGCCCCGTTGATCGTCGAAGGGATGAAGGCGGCCAAGGCGGCGGGGGCGGTCAACTCGTTCGACCTCAACTACCGGGCCAAGCTCTGGGCGGCCATTGGCGGCGACGCCAAGGGGCAGCAGGTGATCCGCACCATTGTCGACCAGGTCGATGCCCTGGTGGGGAACGAGGAAGACCTGCAGAAGGGGCTGGGCATCAAGGGCCCGGAGGTCGACAGCCACAAGAAGTCGAAGCTCGATCCCGACAGCTTCTTCCAGATGATCGACCAGGCGATTGAAAAGTTCCCCAATATCAAATTGGTCGCCACCACCCTGCGTGAGGTCCATTCGACCAACCGCCACGATTGGGCGGCCGTGCTATGGCTCGACGGCAAACGCTACGTCAGCCCGACGATGGAACTCGATGTCATCGACCGCATCGGCGGCGGCGACGGCTTCGCGGCCGGGCTGTTCTACGGCCTGCTCGCCGGCAAGACTCCCGAAGAGGCCCTCCGACTCGGCTGGGCGCACGGCGCCCTGCTCACCACCTTCCCCGGCGACGTCACCATGGCCCGCTTGCCCGAGGTCGAGGCGCTCGCCAAGGGGGGGACGGCGCGGGTGCAGCGGTAGGTGTCACTGAGCCGTTCGTGTTCAGTGGATTTCAAGAACTGGCCGCTGGGGAAAGCTATCTCTCCTGCGGCCAGTTTTATTTCAGGTATCGATTGCCCGATGTTGTGTCCCAGCTCGCCCCCCGGCACGGGGACGAACGAGAACATCACTCATCCCGATCGTCGTTCTCCACCAGGCGCTCGAGGCCGGCGCGACTCGCTCCCATCAGTCCCATCGCCACCGCGTGTCACTTGAGGGCGGCCTGCGCACGGGAACTGACATCAGCAGTGAAATGAGACTGATGCAGGAAATCAGCCCCAGCACCATTCGTATCACTTGTCGCTTTGGCCATGTCGTACTCTTGATGGGGATGGGGCAACCGACGGATCACTCTCTCTCGCAACATTAACGCCACGCTGGGCAGCGCGCCCGGCCTGGCTCGCTGGTCAGGTTTCGCTGCCCTTGGGAAGCACGAGGACTCCAGCCCCAGTCGGGCGTCGTACCGTGGGGGAAAAGCCTGGGGCCACCACAATCAGCAGTCTGGCCCAGAAAGCCATTGTCTCGCCGTGAGAAAAATCGAATCCGCAAGATCAACAGACTGCGGCAAGCCGCGGGTCGGGACGACACGCTGCTCCCCAAGCCTCGTCAGTCGATATACACAAACTCATTCAGGCACAGCAGCACCTGGCAGAATTCCACCAGGGCCGCCGAGGTCCGTCCCGGGTCGTTCCCCCCCGAGGTCTCGATGAAGGCCTGCATGCGGTCCCGTTCCGCCGCCGTCGGCTGCCGTCCCAGGGTAATCCGGTACGCCTGCTCGATCGCCGTCGCGAGGGGGACCTCTGGATTGGGCCGCACCCGCTGGGCGAGCCGTTGCGCCTGTTGCCGCACAAAGGGCGAATTCATCAGGGCGAGGGCCTGCGTGGGGACGGTCGTGCTGATGCGCTCGCCGATGCTCTGCGTCGGCTCCGGCGCGTCGAACATCGTCAGGAAGGGAATCAACTCACTCCGCTTCACCCGCAGATACACCGATCGCCGCGGGACATTGTCCAGGAAGCTCGGACCATACATCGTCGTGTCGAGATTGCCGCCAATCGCCAGAATCGCGTCGCGAATCACCTCGGCCTCCAACCGTCGCGGACGATAGTGCCACAGCAGACGGTTCTGCGGATCAGCCTGCAGATTGGCCTCCGGGGCGTCGTTCCCCTGCTGATACACGGCACTCTGGACGATCAGCTTGTGGAGCGGCTTGAGCTTCCAGCCATTGCGGATCAATTCGCGAGCCAGCCAGTCGAGCAACTCGGGATGCGACGGCCGCTCTCCCTGGGCCCCGAAGTCGTTCGGAGTTCCCACCAGCCCCCGGCCAAAGTGATGCTGCCACAGCCGGTTGACAATCACCCGGGCCAAGAGCGCCCCGGCGCCGTCATCGACGTCGGTCATCCAGTTCCCCAACGCCAGCCGCGGTTCGGTCGCCGGCTGCCCGGCCGCCGGCGTCGGCAGCCACTTCGCCGGGCCGTCGGCATTCCGCATCAGCACCTGCAGAAACGCCGGCGAGGCCTGCCCCGCCTTGGCGTCGACTTCGCCGCGCCGCAGGAAAAACACATCCCGGCCACCGGCCACCGCCGTGTAAACCTCGGTCAGTGGGGCCCGCGGCTTGGCGCGCACGTGCTGCTCGATCTTCCGCACGACCTCGGCCGTTGGAGGATCGAAGGGGGCCAGCCAGGTGACCGCTTGATCGCGCAACGACTCGGGCAACGTGTTGTTGTTCGCCGCCAAAATCGTCCGCAGTTCTCCCAGGTGCTGTCCCTGCACTTCTCCCGCCCAGGTGGGGGCTCCTGGAGCCGTGCTGAACGACAGCCGGAACCGCCCCAGGCCATCGCTGGCGAATTTCAGTTCGATTTGCAGACGCGTTCCCG
>CAIOTJ010000445.1 GCA_903861195.1 uncultured Planctomycetaceae bacterium
CCGGCCAACACCAGCCCGATGGCTGTTCAGTTGGCCAATGCGGTCCAATCGCTTCCCGAAAAAACACCGCTCGCCACGCGGCGGTTCATTGCCGACATTCTCATCATTGATGACTCCATCGGCGATAACCGGATCACCCTGTCTGGAACCGATGCCGAACGGTTCGAAGTCCTCGGGACAAGCCTGTTCCTCCGGGAGGGGGTCCAGCTCGATCATTTTGAGCGGCCCACACTGCTGGTCACGGTGACGGTCTCTGACCGACTGCGTCCCGAGGCAGACCCGGTGGCGGTCGAACTGCGCCTGGGGATTACCAATGTCGCCCCCCAAGTCACTGGCCTGACGGTGCCCGCCGGGTACTTCCGGGCGGGCCAGACAATTCTTCTGGAGGTCACTTTCGATGAACCCGTGGTCGCTTCTGGCGATCTCCGGATCCCGCTCGTCGTCGGCACGACGCAGCGATTCGCCAGTTACCAGTCTGGGTCCGGCACCCGCACTCTGCGATTCGCCTACACCGTGGCTGTCGGTGAGAATGATGCCGATGGCGTCCAGGTGGGCGGTGCCATCGCTCTGGGATCGGGCTCTCTCCAGGACCGCAACGGCCTCTCCGGCGACGGTAAATTGCCGTCACTCGACACATCCACTCTTCGCGTCGACAGCACACCACCGGCTCTGCTGTCGGCGACGCCTCCGGCAGCCGGGACCTATCCGTCCGGTTCGCAACTGCGTTTCACGGTCCGTTTCAATGAACCGGTCATCTACACCGGCACCCCCTTCCTGCTGCTCACCGGAATCGTGGGAGGAGTCCTGGGAACAGCACCTCGCCAGGCCGTGGCGGTGAGTGGCTCCGGGACCGACACCGTGGTCTTCGCCTACACTGTCCAGCCTGGGGAACGAGCAACCCTGGTCAAATTGGTCCGAGTCTCGCCCCGACTCCCCGCGCGGATCCAGATTCAGGTTCCCGCCAACGCTTCTCTCTCGGATCGGGCCGGCAATGCCCCAGCCAGCCTCGTCACCACGGCTCCACAACTGTCGGGCGTGCGGGTCGATGCCGTGATCCCTCAGGCGATACGGGTCACAGGCCCCGCCGCGAAGGTTTATCGCGCCGGCAGCGTGCTGGAGTTCACAATCGCGTGGAACCGCCGGGTCGATGTCATCGGCATCCCGGAACTCGAGGTGACGATCGGTACGGTCACCCGGATGGCGCGGTATGTGTCTGGTTCGGGAACCACCCTCCTGCGATTCCGGTTGGTCGTTGAAGCTGGAGACAGCGGTGTTGTCTCCACCGCGCGGCAGATCCTGCTTCCGGAAGGTTCGCAAATCCAGGCCGCAGGAAACCAGGCCAGCCTCCCCATTCCGCCTCGCACCGGTCGCCTGGTAAGAGTGGACGCTGTCATTCCCGCTGTGACACGGGTTCAACTGCCCGCTGCGGCGACGTATGTCCCCGGGGAACGGCTGCGGGTGGTGGTCGAGTTCACCGAAGTTGTGAAGGTCCACGGGACTGTCTGGATCGATGTCCTGCTCGGAAATCAGGTCCGCCGGTTTGTCTGCACAGCCGGTTGCGGCAGCCGCCGATTGACCTTTGCCTACCGGGTCTCGGCGCTGGATCCGGAACTTGATGGCCTGCAACTACCGGCCCAGATCGGTCTCGTTCGCGGACGCATCACGGATCTGGCCGGAAACCTGGCGAACCTTGACCTTCCCGCATCGGAGGAAACGGGAGTGTTGATCCGCCGACGCAGTGGAACCTGAGGACAGTTCTCCGGAGCAACTCGAGCAGAGCCGTTCGAGCGATACGAAGCGCGGCCCCTCTTCGGGAATGACCATGTGGTCATTCCCGTGTTTCTGCTCGCCTGATTCCACAGTGGCGCGAAGACTGCGTCTCGGTTCGAACGAATTCGAGACGGCCAGTCACAGCGGTCAGTCGACACCCCCACACACGGGATGGCGAACGGGCGGTGTTGTTGGACGACAGCTCGGGAAATGGCCGGCACTCGACACAGCGGCCCAGACCGTGGCAGGGGGGGGCTGAAACCTCCGGGGAACGAATTCACTTCCGTCGGTCCAGAAAAAGATTGCTTGTCAGATTGCGGAACTGTAAGCTCAATTCCAATTCCCAGCGGCCAACTCCATCAAACACTGTGCCGCGTGGGAGCGATTGATTCTTCCAAGTCCGATCCGTTGTCATCAGGAAAGCCGCTCCATGATCCGTTTACTGACGATTGCCGCCTGCATTCTGTGCCTGGGAACGTCCTGGGCTCAGGCCGCCCTGTTTTCCGGACCCGCCGCCTTCACCACCGCACCGTGGTCGCAGATGGGGCCGGTCACCAACAATCTGGTCCTCACCAACACCCCGACGGGCTTCGTGGTGTCGGGTCAGGCGATCATCAACGTGGGCTCTCCCAGCAATGGAATTCTGGTCGAATGGATCGTGGAGCGCCCGCTCGATCCCTCGTATGGAGGTCCCTTCAACCTGCAGACCACCACGATCCTGGATGGCTTCTCGGCCCCTCCCGCCGGAACCTTCGGCCCGACTTCCGGGATCGCCAAATCCGAGTTCACCAGCCATCCCACGTCTCTTTCGAGCATTTCCGTCGGCTTGGTGAATGGCCTCGACAGCCCCCTCTGGACTCCCCCATTGACGGCAACCAGCCCAGTCTTTCTGTACACACCCGCCGTCGGACTGGTACTGCGACAGCACTTTTTTGTCGACGGTGTGGTGCTCTCTGGCCCGGGAGGCAACTGGATTATCGACGTGCCGCTGGAATCTCAGGTCAACTCGGATCCGAGTGCCATTCCCGAGCCCTCGTCCTGGCTGCTGGCGGGTTCCGGCATTCTGCTGTGGGGATGGACCGCCCGACACCGGCATCAGCGATCAAGGATGACGGGGGCCGACCCCAGACCGCACCGCTCCTGAAACGACATCCGGCGCACCCGTTCCTCCCAGACGCTCTCCAGGCCGACGGGTTTTGATGACACCCGCGCGAGTCGAACAGACCAGCTCTCCGCGGGTGACAACCGTGCCCCACCCGCCGTGGTCTGGCGGCGGGTGGGGCGTGTCTCACGGGACCCGCTCGGAAGTCATCCAGTCGGCGGTCCAGGGAGACAGATTCGTGGCGGGACCTGCGCCGGTCTGTGATTCAGTCATCGGTTGATCCGCGTGAGGTTTGCTGATCGTGCCGACCCAGGTGCCGCACCCAGGCCACCAGGTCCCAGATCGACTCGGGCTCGGCCCACAGAATCGTCCGAAACGAGGGCATCGGGGTGCCGTTGATTCCCCCCAGAATCCGGCGGTAAATGTCGAGGGGGGCCGAGCCTCCCTTCAGCCGGCCGGTGGTCAGATCGGCCGCCTGAACGGGATGTCCCCACACGTCCCGCAGTCCTGCCTGGAGATTCTGTTCAGTCTGCCCGCGGCCATCTTCGCCATGGCACTTCGCGCACCCTTTCTGCACGAACAATTCCTTCCCCCGCGCCACCCGGTCGGGGGTGAATTCCGGTTGGGGAGAGAGGGGTTGAATGACCTGCTCGGCCGCCTCTTTCCACTCGGCAGCGATCTCGGCCGAGATCTGGTCGACCGCGCTGTCGGCGAGCCCTTCTCCCTGCAGCTCGACTTCCAGCACGAGCCGGCTCTCGAATTCTCCCCGGCGGGCCAGCAGTTCCACCGCCAGCGCCAGTTGCTTCCGCCGGGCTTCCGGCAGATGTCCGAAGGGGGGCATCAGCGAGCTGGGAATGCCCCGGCTGATGGTGCGTTCCAGATCGTCACGGACCGGACGGGCACCGTACGGGGTGGACTGGAATTTGAAGATTCCGCGGCGGAAGTCCCGCGGCAGCACCGGCAGCAGATCCGACCAGGGTCCCGTTCCCTCTCCCGTCGAGCCATGGCACCCACTGCAGTGGGTGTGGAAGAGGGCCAGAGCCGCCGCCAGCTGGCCGGAGGGAACCGACCGATCTCCCGCCAGACGGGGCGCGGCGGGTGTGCCGGTCTCGGTTCGCAACTGGCGGTTGACGACGTGGGCCAGCTCGGAAGACAGCTCGAGCAGACTGTCGCTGGGGACAAATTCGAAGCCAGGTCCCGGGGTCGGAGCGGTGTTCGCTCCCGAGGGTAGGCCCTCCGGGGAGCATCCC
>CAIOTJ010000446.1 GCA_903861195.1 uncultured Planctomycetaceae bacterium
ACCCCAGGGTCGTGCTGCGCACGAACCCTGGGCTATGAAAGAATGTCCCTTCAGGACATGGCTGGGAGGGATGCTGCTCGTGGGAGGACGGCGGAATGTGAGATGAATCCAAAGGGGTTTCTTGGCCGATCCATGGACTTATGTCTGCGCATCGAATCGGGTGCTTGCGAACGAACGCCCAGCGGAGCGGACACGGAGGTCCTCCCCCCCTCGACCCGTTTTCTGGTCCCTGGCCACGGTGGTCTTTGGGGGTATGCCCCGTCGGACCGAGGGACACCGATCGCGTGGCTGATGTGGCTTGAGTGGATGGCGTTTCACGCACGGCCGATCTGCCCTTTGGCCCACATCCCGCCTTCTCCCGCAGCCACCCGGGAGTTGCCCATCCGAACGTCACTTCGTTGGAGAAGGAGAGCGCGTGGTCTTGAACCGGATGACAAACCTGGCGACGGGGACATATAAAACCGTTTCGGGACAACCGCCACCCTGGAAACGAGCTGCGCCTCCTTTTTTCATGCCGCCTGCCAAACGATGCTCCGCACGTGGCCGCCAGGCCGCGCCGGCCCAATTCCCCACGCGCTGGATCCTGGGGGGATTGTGGCTGGCGCTGTCGATCGCGGCGGTTCTCTCGGTCGATCAGTTCCTGGTGGAGGAGCCCACCCCCGAGTCGGCCAGTGCCGCCAGTGGGGAGGCACCAGCCGAGATCGGGGCCACCCTCGCATCCGCCGGCAACCTGGCAACCGACACCGCGCCGCCCGCGGCTGGCCTGCCGGCCGGCAACGTGCCGGGGGGCCCCCCAACGGCCGGCCGCCCCCCCACCCCCGCGGCCCAGCCGCCCGCCAGTTCACAGCCGGGGGAACGGGGTCTGACCCCGGCCCAGGCGCGGGAAGCCGCTGACAGGTTGTTCACCGAGGGACTCATTCCCGAATTGCGCATCGAGATTGCCGAGGCGGAACTGAAAACCCTGCGCCAAGGGGCGACCTCGTTTGTGATTGGCGAGACCCGTCCCTACGTCAAGGCGACCCTCACCGAGACGGGGGGCGTTCGTTGCGAAAATGTGGCCCTCAAGCTGAAAGGGAGCGCGGGAAGCTATCGTCCGGTCGATGACCGACCGGCCTTCACCATCAATGTCGACAAGTTCGAGACCGACCAGACATTTCACGGCCTCGCCAAATTCCATCTCAACAATTCGGTGCAGGATCCGTCATACATTCACGAGTGGATTGCGGCCGAACTGCTGCGCGCGGCGAATGTTCCCGCGACCCGGGTGACTCACGCCCGGGTCTGGCTGAATGGCCGGGATCTGGGGTTGTACGTGCTGAAGTCGTCGTTCGACAGGCAGTTTCTCAAACGGCATTTCGGACACGCCAAGGGGAACCTGTACGAGGGAGGCTTCGTGCAGGACATTGACATCGACCTCGAGAAGGACCGGGGAGAAAACCCTCAGGAACGGTCCGATCTGAAGGGCCTGCTGGCGGCGTGCCGCGATCCCGACGTGTCCCTGCGCTGGAGTCGACTCGAGCAGTTGCTCGACATCGAGGCGTTCATCACGTTCATGGCGCTCGAGATGATGCTGGGGCACTGGGATGGCTACACCCTGCAGCACAACAACTACCGGCTGTTCTTTGATAGCGGTACGGGGAAAGCGAGTTTTCTGCCGCATGGGATGGACCAGGTGTTTGGCGACCCCAACGCGTCGGTGATCAATCTGCCCTCGTCCATCGCGGCGGCGGCGGTGATGGGTAACCGGGTCTGGCGGGGCCGATATCGGGAACGGGTGCGCGAACTTCTGCCGCTGTTTCACCCCGCCGACGGGCTGCGACAGCAGGTGGACCAGGTGCATGCCCGGCTGCGGCCTGTGTTGGAACGGATCAGTGCGCAGGCCGCTAAGGACCACGACCAGCAGGTACAGGGCCTGAAGTCGCGGCTGACGGCCCGGGGAGAGGGGCTGCTCAAGCAACAGTCCCTGCCCGACCCAGGTCCGCGCGATTTCGACGAATCGGGGCGGCTGGCGCTGACCGAGTGGAATCCGGTGTCGGAGACACCCGACGCCAAGCTCGAAGTGGTGGCGGTCAACCGGGTGCCCAAGGCGTACTCGATTTCGTATCAGTCGAAGACCGGGCGGTGCAATTCGTCTTGGCGCTGCAAAGTGCCGCTGAGCAAGGGGAGATACACGCTGCACGCCCGGATGAAGACCGAGAAGATCGTGGCGGCGAACGAGCAGGACCACGCGGTGGGGGCGGGAATTCGGGTGGAGGGCTCGGATCGCGACAACGTGCGGAAGGGAACGGTCACCTGGATGCCGGTGAGTTACGACTTCGAGGTGACCGACGACGTGCGGACGGTCGAGCTGGTGATCGAACTGCGGGCCCGGAAAGGTCAGGTCTGGTTCGATGCCGAGAGCCTGCATCTGACGAAGGAGAGCGAGCCGTAATCGAGCGTCAGCCGGTCGCCCCCCGGTTGGAACCGGTGAAGAGATCGACGCGAAACCCTACTGCAGCTCGTCAAGCAGTTCGTTCCAAGTGCGGACCTCGATGACCCGCAGCAGCAAGGCCTCCAACACGTCGATGTCGGTGACGCGGTCCAAGACCCGCCGGACCTGGACCGAGGGCCTGCCAAACAGTTCTGTTCCCAGCAACAGCAGAATGTGCTGGGCTTCTTCCACACGACCTTCCACACGCCCTTGTAAAAAACCTTGTGCGAAATTTTCCAAATAGGCTGCTGCGTATCCTTCCTCACGCTCTTCTGCAAGGGCTTCTGCAAAGGCGATTACCAAGACTTTGGCAAATCCCTGCTCCAGGAGCTTCTGGCAGTTGACCGCTTCTTTCATGGCACGAACTCTGGGGCGGGCTGAAGGAAGAACCCAGAGCGTTGGGCCGACCGGACATCCATGGGTTGACTGCGATTGCGTGACCTTGGGGCAAACGTTGTTACGCCCGGTCGTCCAGCAGTTCGGTCCAACTACGGACCTTGACGACCCGCAGCAGCAAGGCCTCCAACACGTCCAGATCGGTGACCTGTCGCAAGGCCCGCCGGACTTTGGGTGAAGGTTTGCCGAACAGAGTCGTTCCAAGTCGCAGCAGAATCCGCTGGGCCTCGTCAGAACGCCCCTCCGCGCGGCCTTTCTTGACACCTTTCTTGACACCTTTCTTAACACCTTCCTCGCGTCCTTCCTCACGTCCTTCCTCAAGGATCGCCTGATAGGTGACCGACTCTTTCATGGCACGAACTCCTCGCAGCAGGTGCTGGGTGAACTCCTTATCATATTCTAAGCCCATCAGAATGTAGGTGGCAGTCCACAATGAACTGGCGGCAGGTCGATCCGCCTCACGATGGATCCGCTGGACCATCTGCTGAATGAGCCCCTGCAATTCGGGACGGGAGACCTTGGTCAGCGGTACCAGCGGGAGTGTTCCCAACCCTCCCCCAAGGACAGCCTCCGGCGGCAACTGCCATAGGCGAATCGGCACGTACTCGAATGTCAGATACGTCTGACCACTGGGCCAACTCCAGTGGACCGTCCCGGTCAGATCGCGCCCATCCGCCTCGGGACGCAACAGGATCACGAGGCTCCGCACCGGAACCTTGTGCCGAACTCCCAACAGCACATTGTAATGCAACACGCGGGAACCGAGTGTCGGATCATGACTGGCCTGAAATTCCAGATGCAGAATCCAGGGATGCGGTTCCTCGACCCACAGCACTTTGTCGGCAGCCGCCGTCACCGTCGAAACGTCGGCATCGATCACCGAAACAGGAGCACTGACCCCGGCGAACCGGGCCCAGTCCTGCGGGTAAGCCTGCGGCAAATGCTTGAGAATCGCGTCGAATGGGTGCGACATGATCACCAAAATATACACATATGAATATATTATGTCTACACAAGAATACTTTTTCACATGACCACGTTCCGAAATTGGCAGTCCTGAACGAACTAATACTCCGTCGTGTCATCCAGCGCGGGAGGGCCTCGGCCAATGAGTGTCACCAGGGCAGACCCGGACCTTCGGTGAGGAGGGATGGACGGTGGTTCTCCCTGTGTTTCCGTCGACTGCCCCAACGCGTTCGTTTCCTCCACAGCAAAGAGATACAGTGCAGCCACCCCGCGCGAAATCGCTCTGAGGGGACCGGTCTCTCTCCCCAAGCCACCATGCATGTCACCTGGCTGGACCTCTTGGCGACCCAGCGCGAGCTATACCGCCTGCCGCGGAACGACGACCGCTTTCGGGAATACCTCCAGACCATGATCAAGCCCGACGGCACCGGGCTCGAATTGCCGCTGGTCGCGATGAACCCGATGGCCCACGACCACGTCCCGGCACTGCTCGACCAGTACCTCGCGTTGGAAGCCGACCGTTACGGAAGGGAGGTGGTCGAGGAATTGATTCCCGAATTGGCGGCGATCGACCTCACGATCGAAGTCGGGCTGGTCATGTCCGACGACTTGCGCGGGGGTTGGACCAACCGGTATTCGACCGAGCTGCAGGTCCGGGCGGGAGGCGCGGCCCGCCCCAGTGTCAGCCGGTGGGGGGTGGGGCTGCTGTGGTCGAGCGAGCCCGCCAGTCTGCAGACTGTGCGTGACACCCTGCGGTGCCTGCTGTGGCGTCTGGCCTGGCACCGGATGCGGGGCGTGGCCTCGACTCTGGACGAATTGCTGACCCGGGAAGGGTGGGTCCTGCACCAGGCCGGCTGCGCGGGACCAGTGCTCGACCCCGACGATTTGGCCTACACCCGCGCCGTGTTGGCCCCGCATCGGCAGTCGCGCGACCAGGCCACCTGGATTGCCGCCCTGTTTGGCGACCCCGGAGCACGCTCCCTGGGACATCAACCGCTGGGACTCTCGGATCGGGCGGGGCTCGCGCTGGCCCTGGCCGAGGCGCGGGAGCGAACCCTCTGAAGCCTTGTGCTCACCCCTCTGGTCGAAGGGTTTGGGGTCGAAGGGTTTGGGGTCGGGAGTTTTGGGACACGCGGGCGCAGGGTCTCCGGGAACAGTTCGAACCCGCGTGGCGGACCACGCAACGCATCGAGAGAAAAGACCAACACGGCGTGGTCGCCACAGGCTCGAGCGGGGCAGAGCGACCGAGAAATTGGAGGGGGAGGGATTCATTCCCTAGTCTGGGGGAGGTTCGATACACTCCCGGACATGCGGAGGTGGACGGTCGTGCCGGGTGGCTGGCAGGCAAGTACGCCCCTGTCCCGGTTCTGTTTCTCAGGTTCTGTTTTTCCGAGTTGTTTCTCCGTTCCGTTCCCAAGGCACCATGGCAGAGCACTTTCCTGGAATTTCGCGGATCGAATACGAGGGTCCCAAGAGCAGGAACCCGCTGGCGTTCAAGCATTACAACCCCGACGAGCTGGTCGAGGGGAAGACGCTGCGGGACCTGCTGCGGTACAGCGTGTGCTACTGGCATACGTTCCGGGGGACGGGCAGCGATCCATTCGGCTCGGGAACGATGCTGCGGCCGTGGGATGACGGAACCGAGTCGCTCGACAACGCAGTCCGCCGGGTCGACGCGGCGTTCGAATTCATCTCGAAGCTGGGGGCCCCCTACTACTGCTTCCACGACCGCGATGTGGCCCCCGAAGGAGCGACGCTGCGGGAGTCGAACCACAATCTCGACGTGGTCGTCCAGGCGCTGAAAGCGGCGCAGGAGCGGACGGGGGTCAAGTTGCTGTGGGGGACGGCCAACCTGTTCTCGCATCCCCGCTACATGCACGGGGCGGCGACGAGCTGCAATGCCGATGTCTTCGCCTATGCCGCGGCCCAGGTGAAGAAGGCGATCGAGGTGACCTACGAACTGGGGGGCGAGAACTACGTCTTCTGGGGTGGCCGGGAGGGGTACATGAACCTCTACAACACCAACATGCAGCGCGAGCTCGACCACCTGGCGCGGTTCATGCACATGGCGTCGAACCACGCCCGCACCATTGGCTTCAAGGGGCAGTTCCTGTTTGAACCGAAGCCGAAGGAGCCGACGAAGCACCAGTACGACTTCGACGCCGCCGCCTGCCTCAACTTTTTGCGGGCGTACGGTCTGCTCGACCGGGTGAAACTGAACATCGAGACGAACCACGCCACGCTGGCGGGGCACACGATGATGCACGAGCTGGAGTACTCGCGGATGCAGGGGGTGCTGGGCAGCATCGACGCCAACACGGGCGATCTGTTGCTGGGGTGGGACACCGACCAGTTCCCCACCGACATCTACCTGACCACGCAGTGCATGCTGGTGATTTTGAAACAGGGGGGGCTGGCTCCCGGGGGGATCAACTTCGACGCCAAGGTGCGGCGGGAAAGCTTCGAGCCGGTCGACCTGTTCTACGCCCACATTGGGGGGATGGACGCGTTCGCCCGCGGGGCGAAGATCGCCGCCGCGATCCGCCGCGACAAGGTGCTCGAGGAAGTGATCCAGAAGCGGTACGCGAGCTACGACGACGGCATCGGCCGGAAGATCGAGCTGGGGAGCGTGCACTTCACCGATCTCGAAGCCTACATGCTCGAGAAGGGAAATCCCGAGCCCAACAGCAGCGGCCGCCAGGAGCTGCTGGAGAACATCATTAACGACTACCTGTAGTCGTTCGCATCGCCGGGGCCCGTGTTTAACGGGCCCCGGTCATTGACGGCGATCCCGAAGACACCCTGCGAACCTGTGAGAATGCGGGTTCGGCATTTTTCCGAGCGAGACGCATGTTGTACCGCACGCTGTTTTTGATGGCCCTGCTGGCGCTGGGGACCCGGGCGCTCGAGGGGGCCGACGATCCCCAGAAGGGGTACACCACGCCCGAGGCGGCCGCCGCCGATCCCGACTTCGCCCTGCAGGGGGAATATGTCGGACCCGAAGTGGGTGTGCAGGTGGTGGCCCTGGGTCAGGGAAAATTCCAGGTGGTGACCTACCGCGGGGGATTGCCCGGAGCGGGGTGGAATGGGGCGCTCAAGCAGAGTGCCGAAGAAGATCGCGACGAGCTGAAGAAAACCATCGCCGACCTGCAGCTCAAAAAGACCGAACGAAAGAGCCCCACCCTGGGAGCCAAGCCTCCTGAAGGGGCCGTGGTGCTGTTTGACGGCACCCCCGAGAGCCTGAGCAAGCGCTGGCGCGACGGAGCCCGCCTCTCGACCGACAAGCTGCTCGAACAGGGGGTGACGAGCCTCGACACCTTCCAGGATTTCTCGATTCACATCGAGTTCCGCATGCCCTACATGCCGCTCGCCCGCGGGCAGGGACGTGGGAACAGCGGGCTCTACTACCAGGGACGCTACGAGACCCAGATGCTCGACTCGTTCGGGCTCGAGGGGAAAGACAACGAGTGCGGCGGGATCTATTCGATCAAGGATCCCGACGTCAACATGTGTCTCCCGCCGCTGGCCTGGCAGACCTACGATGCTGTTTTCACCGCCGCCCGGTTCGACAAGGACGGGAAGAAGATCGCGAATGCCCGGGTCACGGTCCGGCACAACGGCGTGCTGATTCATGAAGACGTCGAACTGCCCCGCATCACCACCGCCGCCCCCAACCAGGAGGGGGCCGAGGCGGGACCGATCTACCTGCAGGACCATGGCAACCCGGTGCGGTATCGCAACATCTGGGTGTTGCCGCGTGATGCGCAGAAGGAAGCCCGCCGGCCAGTGGTTCCCGCGTTCGAACGATTTCACGCTTCGGCCGTGGGGGAGAATGTGGCCGGGGGCCGGTTGCTGGTGACCGAACTCAACTGCACTGTCTGCCATGCCGCCCCCGAAGCGCTGGCGAATTCTTTGATCCGTCGTCCCGGCCCGGTGCTGGACCAGATTGGTGAGCGGACCCGGCCCGAATGG
>CAIOTJ010000447.1 GCA_903861195.1 uncultured Planctomycetaceae bacterium
GCGGGGAATGGCAGCCCCAAGGGCGCGCACGTTCCCGCGCAGGTTGACCGGGGCGTCGGCCGGTTCTTCGAGATCACGGGCCGCGTAGACCCCCGCCAGCCGGGGCCGCAGCATCTTTTGATGAGCCTCGATCCGCCGGGTTCTGGCAATCTGAGTCTCGAGTTCTTTCACTTGCCGCTGGAGTTCGGCCACTTCCTTCGCGACCGTCTCGCTGACGACGTTGGCGACAGAGCCTGTGGTCGCCGCGTCGCCTCCGGTAGCTGCGGCGTTCGCGGGTGGAGCCTGCAGCTCCTCGATCCGTTTTTTGAGTGCCGCCTGTTGCTCGCGGCCCGCCTGCTGCTGGTGGGCGAGATCGGTGGTCAGCCCTTCCCAGGCTTCCAGCTCGTCGGCCCAGTGGTCACGGGCGGCCAGCGAGAGCTCTTCGGCACGCTGGTGGCGGTCCCAGTCGCCCGGTCCCTTTCTCAAGACGCCCGTGCTGCGGAAGATTCCTGCGAGAGCGTAATAGTCGCGTGTGGGAATGGGATCGAACTTGTGGTCATGACAGCGGGCACAGCCAATCGACAACCCCAGCAGTGACCGGCCGACCAGGTCAATCTGCAGGTCAACCATGTCCATCTGCATCTGCAGCTTGTCGAGTACCGAGAAATCCCACGGCCCCAACACCAGGTAGGCAGTGCCGGTCTGTTGACGCAGCCGCTCGGCCTCCGAGCTGGCCGGCAACAGATCACCGGCGATCTGCTCTCGGAAAAACTGCGCAACCGGGCGGTCGGCATTGAAGGTCTCGATCACGTAGTCCCGGTAGCGCCACGCGTCGCGCAGCGGAGTCCGCCGCCCCACACCGGTGGTGTCGGCATGGTAGGTGATGTCGAGCCAGTGCCGGCCCCAGCGTTCTCCAAACTCGGGCGAGGCGAGCAACCGGTCAACCAGTCGGGCATAGGCCTCGGGAGAAGAATCGGCCTGCCAGGCGGCCAATTCCTCGGGGGTGGGCAGCAGCCCGGTCAGGTCGAGCCGTAGACGCCGCAGCAGCGTCAGCCGGTTGGCCTCGGGAGAGGGACGCAAACCTTCCTTCTCCAGTCGAGACAAGAGCCAGCGGTCGATGGGCCCGGTGGGCCAGGTGGTGTTCCAGACGGGGGGCAGCGGTCGCTCCTGCACGGGCTGGAACGCCCAGAAGGACCGCTCTTGATCGGAGAAGTGGTAGTCGAGCCGTGAGGCGACAGCGGTTTCTCCCGCCTCGGGCCAATGGGCTCCGTCATCGATCCATTGCTTCAGCAGGGCGATCTCGGCGGGGGTCAGGCGGTCTTTCCCTGGCGGCATTGCGAGGGCGGGGTCGGCCGCTGTGATCCGGCGGTAGAGTTCACTCAGGTCGGCCCGTCCGGGAACCAGCCCCGCCGTGCCCGATTCACCCCCGCGCAGGGCACTCGCTTTCTGATCCAGACGCAGGTTCCCCTGCTGCTTCTCCGGTCCATGGCAACGGAGACACTTCGTCTCGAGCAGGGGGGCAATGGACTGTTCGTATACGCCGACTTTGGGTGAAGGGTTCGCAGGTGGTTCATTCGCCGTCGCCATTCGCACCAACGCAGACAGGCCGCACAGGGCGCACAGCCACGACAGCCAGATCAACCAGAAGGGACGGCGGGGGCCAAAGGCCTGCGAGAAGAGCATGGGGGGGCGGGGGGAAAGGACTCCACGGGCGAGCAATGACCAGGATTGTCGGCCGAATGGCGGGGTGGGGTCAAGCGGCGGCTCCGGTGAGGAGGATCGCTCCGGTCGGGCCCCCGTTGAGTTGCGTGGTCGGTCCGTTACACTGAGAGGGTCGGGAAAGGAAGTTCTGTAAGTCTCTCCCGGTCGGTAACCCCCGTGAGCCGGGGGCACCGCTGTCTTCCAGGCTGCCCCGGGGCAGAGAGTGACCATGTCGAAAACGGCCCGGGAAACCAGTCCCGAAAACAATCGTCCCGTGTGCTCGAACCGCAAAGCCCGGCACAACTACGAGATCCTCGGGCAACTGGAGTGCGGCATCGTTCTGCAGGGGAGTGAGGTCAAAAGCATCCGGGCGGGCAAGGTGTCTCTCGACGAAGCCTACGCCCGCGTTCGGGATGGCGAGCTGTGGCTGGTGAATTGCGATGTGGCGGTGCTGCCCCAGGCCAGCCTGTTCAATCATGAACCCCGCCAACCCCGCAAACTGCTGCTGCACAAACGCGAGTTGCGGAAATTTGCCGAGCAGGCCGACCACAAGGGGCTGACTCTGGTTCCCCTCTCGATGGACCTCAAGCAGGGGAAGATCAAGGTGGTCATCGCGATCGCGAGGGGCAAGAAACTGCACGACAAGCGCGAGACACTCAAGAAAACCGAGGCCCAGCGGGAAATCCAGCGGGCCATGCGGCAGAAACGCTGACAGCGGCTTGAAGACCGCCGGTCTGTTTCTCCCAATAGGACATTTTGGATACAGCCGCCGCGGTCAATTCGGATTTCAGCCGTCGATTCGTTGGCTGGCCTGCGGGGGAAATTCGGCGATCCGGCGATGGGGCACATACCAGCCCAGCAAGGTTCCCACTCCCAGCATCAGCCAACTGACCGGCTTGAGCTGGTGCAGGTGAGCCACGAAGTAACCCAGGCTGCCATCGGCCTTGAACGGGAAGAACCTCCACTCGGTATAGAGCCCCAACGCCAGGGCCAGCGCACCGCAAACGATAGCCGCCGTACGGGAGCGGTTGTGGGGAATACCCGCCGCCAACCCCAGCATTCCGCCCGGCAGCACCAGTCCATAAAAACCCTGCTTCAACAGCCAGGCAAATGCGAGGTAGCCCAGGGTTCCCCCCAGCAACCCGCAGCAGATCACCAGATAGGCCGACTTCATGCGATTGCTCCAACGGGAAGACACCCTGGGGACATCGACAGTCCGCGCGTGGGCTTGACCGGGCGACTGCCCCGGGGACTTGCATTTCACCCGAGGCCCAACGCGGCTCGCTTCTCGGCCAGGAACGGCAGGTGATGCCCGATGTGCCCGGTGACCCGTTCGAGCAGCGTTCGCAGCGGGATCAACCCGTCGCTGCTGTGACGGCCACACCGCTGCCAGTCGGTATCTGCCACGGTCTGGAGAATTCGTCCCATCTGACCCCGGACCGTCTCGATCAGGCGCAGTTCCTCCTCAAGATCGCGCTGGTGATACGCCAGCTTCGAGGCAAACCGGTCGGGATCGCCCGACAACATCAGAGGTTCATCCTCGGCCAGCACGCGCTTCATGCGGTCGGCATAGATGGGTTCGAAATCGGCGAGGTGACAGACCACCTCGAGCACGCTCCACTTGCCCGCAACGGGCCGGGCCCGCACCTGTTCCGCTGACATTCCAGACACCGCTCGCCGCAGTTGTCCGGGGCCAGCCCCGTACGCCGCCAAGAGTTCATGAGGATGCATGACCAGACCCTGCTCCGATGAAATTCGAAAAGTGCTCTGCGGGCGATTGTCCCCCGTCCCGTCCTGTTTCTCAAGCACCCCGAGGTCTGAGGCAGCCGGTCCCAGGCGTAGTTCTCTGCCTGATCGCTCCGTATGGATCACAACCTCTCGCTGCTTGAGGCCGCCCGGTTGCATTCACATCGGCGCGACAGCACACTCATGTGGCAGGGAAAAGCGTTCCCACAGCGATTGGTGGCCGAGGTGCTCTGATGATGCGAATGATCTCGCTGGGCAAGTTGTGTGTTCTGGTCGGATGTTGGCTTTTATTGCCCGCCGCACCGGTTGTTGCCTTCGAACCTGCCCCCGACTTCGAGAAGGAGGTCGCGCCGATCCTGGTGAAGCGGTGCCTGGAGTGCCACAATTCCCGCGACGCGAATGGCCAGCTGGTGCTGACATCGGCCGATCGCCTGGCCCTGGGAGGAGAGGGGGGAGAGGTGGTGCTGGCGGGTGATCCCGAGGCAAGCTCATTGTGGCAGCGCGTTCACAGCGGAGAGATGCCTCCGGCGCGCCGCGGACAGTCGCAGACCCTGCCGCCAGCCGAACAGGACATTCTGAAACGTTGGATCGCGACGGGAGCGGCCTGGCCGAAGGGACGCACGCTGGACTTGTTCGAGGCCACCACGGACGTGCGCGGGGGACGAGATTTCTGGTCACTGCGGCCAGTGGAGAAGGCCGAGGTTCCCAGGGCCGATCTGTCTCCCATCGACGCGTTCATTCGCGCACGGCTCGACAAGGCACGGCTGGAACCCGCCCCACAGGCCGACCGCAAGACACTGATTCGACGCGTCTTCAACGACCTTGTTGGATTGCCCCCCACGCATGCCGAGATTGAAGCGTTCGCCGCCGACCCCGAGCCGGACGCTTACGAGAGATTGGTCGATGATCTGTTGGCCCGCCCTCAGTTTGGCGAACGCTGGGCCCGCCATTGGCTGGATGTAGTGCGGTATGCCGAGACATGCGGATATGAGCGGGACCAGGTCAAGCCGTTTGCCTGGAAGTACCGCGACTGGGTGGTGTCGGCGTTCAATACCGACAAACCCTGGGACCGGTTTGTGCTCGAACAACTGGCGGGAGACGAACTGCCCGACCGTACGGCCGACACGGTGGTGGCCACCGGGTTTCTGCGTTTGGGAACCTGGAATGACGAGCCGAATGATCCGCAGGAGTACAAGTACGAACGGCTGGAGGATCTGGTGCATGTCACCAGCAGCGCCTTCCTGGCGTATTCAGTGAAGTGTGCCCGCTGCCACGACCACAAGTTCGATCCGATTTCGCAGGAAGACTACTACCGGTTCGCCAACGCATTCTGGCCTGGGTCGATCGAGCCGCGGGATGGCAAGCTGCTGGGGGGGCCAACTCCCGAAGAGTTGGGAACACCCGATGTGTTGGGTTGGACCGACGTCCGGCGGAACCCGCCGCCGCTGCACCTGTTCCGCAAGGGGGATCCCAAGCAGCCCTTGGGTGTGGTCGAGCCGGGGCAACTGTCGATGGTGGCCTCCCTGGCGAACCTGTGGGAGCCAGTTGATGAACAGGCTCCCACGACCCGCCAGCGGCTGCAGTTGGCACGGTGGATTGTGGATCCCCGGAACCCTCTGACAGCGCGGGTTGTGGTGAACCGGCTGTGGCAGCATCACTTTGGTCACGGACTGGTCACCTCCTCCAATGATTTCGGCTTCAATGGCGCCCGACCGACGCATCCCGAGCTGCTCGACTGGCTGGCGGCCGACCTCGTGGAGGGAGGTTGGACACTGAAGCGCATGCACCGGCAGATGGTGCTCTCCCAGACCTATCGGCAAGCGTCTGTACATCCCAGACAACAGCAGTACGCCGAGCGAGATGCGTTGAACACGCTCTGGTGGCGAGCTGAACGGCGACGGCGGGATGCCGAGGGGCTGCGCGACGCGATGCTGGCTGTGGAGGGTTCACTCGATTTGTCGGTGGGGGGGGCGAGTTTCAAACCCACGATAGCCGCCGAGGCCCTGGAAGGATTATCGCGCAAGTCGGGGGCATGGCAGGCGTCCCCCCGATCCGAGCAGCATCGACGCAGTCTGTACATTTTCACCCAGCGCAGCTTGCTGCCTCCCCTGATGACCGTGTTTGATTTCTCGGATACCACACTACCGTGTGCCCAGCGGGATGTCACCACCGTCGCACCCCAGGCACTGGCCCTGCTGAACAACGAGTTTGTGCACGATCGCAGTCAGACGCTGGCCCGGCGGGTGACGGCCGCGGGGGGAGATCGGCCCACGATGGTACGGTTCGCGTGGAAGTTGATCCTGGGCCGGGAAGCGACCGGGAAGGAGGTGGCGGTGGGGCTGGCGCACTGGAATCAGCAGGCGACGGCACTGGAAGAGCGAGCTGCCGCGACGCCCCCGTCAGAGCCCGCCACCGACCTGCCTGTCAGAAAGTCGCTGGCGCTGCACCTGCGAGCCGACCGGGAGGTCGAGACCTCTCCGGAGGGCTGGGTGACCCGCTGGGGGGACACTTCGGGGCAGGGGCATGAGGCGACGTCTCCTGGGGAAGGATTGGCTCCCCTTTGGAAGGAGACCGGGCTGGGAGGGCGGCCCGCGCTGCAGTTTGGGGGGGAAAGCCAGTTCTTGAAGCTGGCAGGGCCGGTGGTGGCGGGGCAGGAGGCGACCATCTTCGCCGTGGCGACCGACCGCGCTTTGGAAAGCCATCGTGAGATCGTGTCGAACTGGAACGGAGCCGCGGGCAACTCGACCACCTCGCTGTTTGTAGGAACGACAGGGAAGGGGGTGGTGCGAGTGAGTGATGATTTCACCACGGCTGGGGAGGTGAGCGATCCAACGAACCCCTTCGTATTGACCGTCTCGCTGGGAAGCCAGGGAGTGGCCGTCTGGCAAAACGAACGTGAACTGGGACGGCGGTCGAGCAGCATATCGCCCCGCAACCTGAGCACCGCCTGGGTGGTGGGGCAACAGGGGAATATTCAGGGGGAATATTGGAAGGGCGAGCTGGCGGAGCTGATCGTGTTTGATCGCGAGTTGACCGATCCAGAACGGCAAGCGATTGGAGATTATCTGCTGACACGGTATGCGATCGCTTCGCGCGAACCACCGGTCGAGCCAGTGGATCTGGGTCTGGCCTCACTGTGTCACGTGCTCTTGAACACCAACGAGTTTCTGTATGTGGACTGAAGCGGACTGTCACCTCTCTTTGGACAGAAGGGCGCCGGATCGACTTTGTGAGGGATTCGACAGGGACCTGAAAGGTGTGCCGGGAACTACAAAACCGGGCTCGATCCGCTACAATACGCCCGGGGTTGGCTGGCTCCTCGCAGGTGTCTGAGACGGGGGAACTCGGGATCATCCTGCTCACTGTCCCCGCGACGGGGACGGATCGCTCAGAGGTTCAATTCTCGCCAGGAGAGCTCATGCAGGGCTTCATCTTCAAGGATTTTTTGGAATTCGCAAACAAGCGGTTGGGAAACGCAGTGGTCGACCAGGCTCTGGCGCAGTGCCAATTGGAGTCACGCGGGGTGTACTCGACGCGCCAGCAGTACAATCCCCGGGAATTGGTCACTTTGCTCGGGGAACTCAGCCGGCAGACAGGGCATTCGGGCCGGGAGTTGCTGCAGTCGTACGGGCAATGGTTGTTCAAGACACTGGTCAATCTGCCATTACCCATGCGGCCCTTTGACGATTCCTTCAGTTTTCTGGCTGCCGTCGAAGAGGGATTTCACAAGGAAGTCCGCGAGCTGTTCCCGAACGCGAATCTGCCCCGTCTGACCTGCGAACGGGGGGGGCCTCATGAAATGACTTTGGAGTATCAGTCGGCCCTCGGGCTGGCCGATCTCGCCTATGGATTGCTGCTGGGCTGCTGCGACCATTTCCAGGAATCGGTCGAGATCCAGCGGGAATCTCTCGCGGCAGGAGGGACCCATGAACGCTTCCACCTGAAGCGCGGCTGAACGGGATTGCTCGCCTGGAGAAATTGCAGGTGGGCGGGGGCTGGTGGTCCGCCAGCCCCTCATTTACCCCGTGAACCAGCTGTCCTAGACTGGGCTCATTCATCCCTGTTCCTCGAGACCAGCCATGTCGCGGGAAGCGATTTTTGAAGCCAGCCTGGCCTTCTTCCTGAGTCCCGTCCAGGCGTTTCTGGAAGATCCGACCGTCACTGAGGTGATGGTGAATGGATGCGACGCCATCTATGTCGAACGGCAGGGGCGGCTGTCCCGGACAGAGGCCCGGTTCGACAGTGAGGACTCCCTGTTGACCGCCGTCCACAATGTGGCCCAGTATGTCGGCCGCGAGATTGACGAGAACCGGCCCGTGCTCGACGCCCGGCTGCCCGATGGCTCCCGAGTCCATGCGGTCATTCCTCCCAGTGCCCGGCAAGGAACCTATCTGACCATCCGTAAATTCTCTCGCGAGGTGTTCGAGCTGGACCACCTTGTGCGGCTGGGAAGTCTGTCTGCCGTGGCCCGCGAATTCCTGGATGTCTGCGTGCGGCTGCACAAGAATCTGGTGGTGGCGGGAGGGACCGGTACCGGGAAAACCAGTCTGCTCAACGCCCTGTCGACCGCCATTCCCGCCGAGGAGCGGATTGTGGTGATCGAAGACAGCTCCGAGTTGCGTCTGCAGCAGCCTCACACCTTGTATCTGGAGGCCCAGCAGGCCGATACGCGGGGCCGGGGAGGACTGTCGATCCGGGACCTGTTCCGCGCCTCGCTGCGAATGCGTCCCGACCGCATCGTGGTGGGAGAGGTACGGGGGGGCGAGGCACTCGACATGATTC
This sequence comes from uncultured Planctomycetaceae bacterium, assembly GCA_903861195.1. Lineage (GTDB taxonomy): Bacteria > Planctomycetota > Planctomycetia > Planctomycetales > Planctomycetaceae > UBA10511. Next base: position 8,209 of record CAIOTJ010000447.1, read on the forward strand.
AGTCGATGATCAGCGGCCACTCGGGAAGCATGACCACTGTGCATGCCAGCAATCCCCGTGACGCCCTGGTGCGGTTGGAGACCCTGTCGCTGATGTCCGATGTCGAGATTCCCGTGTATGTGGCCCGGGCCCAGGTTGCTTCGGCCATTCACCTGATTGTGCAGTTGACCCGACTCTCCGAAGATGGTTCCCGCCGGATCAGCCGCATCACGGAAGCTCATGGACTCGAGCAGGATCGATACCAGTTCCGCGATCTGTTCGTACTGCAGATGCGGGGCCGGGATCAACGGGGCCGGCTGCAGGGAGAACTGGAACCCACCGGCTTGGCTCCCACCTTCGCCGCGGAAGCCGCTGAACAGGGTTTGCTCGACCAGATTCGCCTGACCCGTGAACTTTGGACCTGACCGCGACATTCATCTTTTTCCCGTCTTCCTGAAGCGACAGCCACCATGTCTGATGCCGCCCGGAGATTCCCCACCGGCCTGATGAGCACCTGCTGCATTCCCTGGACAGCCGAATTTCAGCTGGATGAGCCGGTCTTCCGCAGCAGCATCCGCTCGGCTCTGTCGGGAACTCCGCATCTGTATGTTTTTGGAACGGCGGGGGAGGGATACGCGGTCACGGCGGCGCAGTACCGGCGCATCGTCGGGGTGTTCGCCGACGAAATGCGCCGTGGCGGGGCCGATCCCATGGTGGGGGTCATTGATCTTTCACTGGGGACCATCCTGGAGCGGATCCAACAGGCCCGCGAGTTGGGGGTGCGGCTGTTCCAGATTTCGCTGCCCAGCTGGGGGGCGGTCAGCACGGCTGAGCTCCATCAGTTCTTCGACGCCGTTTGCGGCGGTTTTCCCGACTGCCGGTTCCTGCACTACAACCTGCCCCGGACGAAGCGGCTGGTGACGGGACGCGAATATGGTGAGCTGGCCCGGCGTCATGCCAACCTGGTGGCGACGAAGAACTGCGGCGATTCGCTGTCGCACATCCAGAGCCTGATCGAAGACGCCCCGGAGTTGACGCACTTTCTCTCTGAGAATGGTTATGTCTACGGTTCGCTGTGGGGCGAGTGCGGGATTTTGGTGTCATTCATCATGAACTGGCCACGACTGCATGAGCTGTACGAGGCAGGACGGCGGCGGGATGTGGCCCGCCTGGTGGCCATCCAGCGGGAGATCCGCATCGTGATCCAGACCCTGTTCGAGACCGTTCCCGACAACCGCATTGACGGCAGCTATGACAAGTTGTTCGAGAAGATGTATCACTCCGAGTTCCCCCTGCGGCTGCTCCCCCCGTATATCGGATCGAGCGATGAAGAGTTCGAGGCGTTTGTGAAACTGCTGGCGCAGCGGCTACCCGACTGGATTCCAGGTACGCACTCCACGAACGGAGCAGTCCGGTAGAGAATCGCCCCGACCGGACCGGTCCCCGAGGTCAACTGAGAATCGCCGTCGGGGTTCCTGCCAACTCCCATCCTCGTCTGACCAAGTCCCGAATTCCTGTTTGGATTTCGTTCCTGTCATGCCTGTCATGCCTGTCCGTCGCCGTCGACCAGCCTTCACCCTGATCGAACTCCTCGTGGTGCTGGCCATTATTGGCATTTTGCTGGCGCTGTTGCTGCCCGCGGTGCAGATGGCCCGTGAGTCGGCCCGCAAGACGCAGTGCCAGAACAACCTGCGGCAGATCGGACTGGCTCTGCACAATTACCATGATTCGCACACCTGCTATCCGGCTGGATGGATCGGGGTGAACACCGCCACAGGAACTGTCGACCAGGCCGGGCTGAATGGCTGGGCCTGGGGTTCCAAACTGCTCCCGCAGCTCGACAATTCCCCATTGTACAACCAGATCCGGTTTGGCCTGGCGATGACCGACCCGGCGAATGCCGATGTGCGGCTCACGCCCCTTCCGGTCTTCCGCTGCCCCTCCGACACCGCCGGTCCCCGGTGGACGATCAAGACCGATGACGGCGCCGTCCTGACCGATTTGTCCACGGCCAACTACATCGGTTCATTCGGCACCGAGAGCATTGATGCCTGTGAAGCGCTGCCTCCCGGCCGACCGTGCCTGGGGGATGGCGTGTTCTACCAGAATTCGGCCATTCGCAATTCCAACATCGTGGATGGACTGTCTGGCACTGCCTTCGTGGGGGAACGCAAGAGCCTCGACTCGGACGAGTGGTATTCGACCTGGACGGGCTACGTTCCTCGTGCCGAAGAGGCGGCTGTGCGATTTCTCGGGACGGCCGACCATCCCCCCAATCATGCGGCGAAGCACTTCGACGACTTCAGCAGCCACCATTCGGGGGGTGCCTTTCTGCTGCTCGGCGATGGCGGAGTGCGTTTTGTGAACACCAGCATCGACATCGAAATCTTCCACGCCCTGGGAACCCGCGACAACAAGGATTCGATCAAGGATTTCCAGTAATCCACTGTCTGCAGGGTGCAGTGCGCGAAGCGATTCGGGCCGGTCGACGGCTGTGCGGCCGGATGAAGTCAGTTGGAGAACAGTTCGCAGGTACGTGAGGCGAAAACAAGCCCCATCACGATGGTCGATCCCAGGCAGGCCACCAGAACGGCGGCGGTGCCGATCGACAAGGCCCGGGTGGTTTCCTCACCAGCGGCGGGTCCCAGTCCGCGGACCATCAGCTTGAGCGCCTGCTGGAACATCTCGGCCGACAGAACCACCGTCAGGGCGACAGTAATGGCCACCCACTGCCACAGCTCGAGGCCGATGATCAGACCGGCAACCAGCACGATGCTGATACCGAAAAAGTGGACGAAGAACACACTGTCAGCCCGGAGGCCCCAGGCAAGTCCCCGTTCCGCCTGTACCAGCCTTTGCCGCCAGGCGGGCCGCCGGGAAGCCGAATCGACCGGATGAACAACCTCTTGGGCAGCGATTGACATGGGCCAATCCTTCGCGGGGCCTCAGCGGGAATAGGGAGGAACCAGTGAACCGAGTTGGGTGCCGTTGCCGGCCGCCCCGTACTTGCCGACGAACGGCGCGAAGCGCGGCTCGATCGACAACCCGACTCCATAATTGTCCTTGGTGGGATCGATCGACAATCCCAGGTGAACAAGGAAGTCGGCCCCAATGCGGCTGATGGTCAGTGACTGGCCGCGGCTTTCCCCTTCGGCGATATCCCAGGCCGTGCTGAGCGTGGAGATCCACTTCTGGCTCATCAGATAGCTATAGCTGGCGGTGACGATCTGACTGTCGAGAGGGCCCCCCTGGATCGCCCGATATCCCAGGTAGACGCTCCCCCGGGCACTGCGCTGGCTCATGATGCCAATGTTGTAGAGTGTCTCGGGATTGTCGAAGGTGTCGAACAAGGTTCCCGCGGTGATGGTGGTCCGGTCACTGATAAACCAGTTATACCGCGCCGTCCAGAGCCCGAGGGGCTCGCCGTAATTGTCGCGGTCGGCATCGGGGAACACACTGGTTTCCAGGTCGAGGGTCATCCAGTCGCGGATTCGGGGGGCGCTGGGCGGACCCGACTTGGTCTGCAGCCGGTGTCGCCAGCCCAACCGAATGGCGTGCATGTCGTCGACCAATTCGTGATAGGGGGCCGTCACGCTGTTGGCCGCTCCCGAACGAATGGCGAAATTCCGCGCGTTGAACTGTGGCGGAACGTTGTAGTTGAACGTGTTGCGGTACAGCCGGCGACGGAACTGTTCCTGCGAATTGTCGTCGAATTCGTTGAACTGGACGATGTCGTTGATGCTGGTCGTGCTCTCGGCGTAGGACCAGTCGGCGTCGAAGGTCATCTTGTGCGACAATCCGTTCAGTGCGAACAGATCGTTCTGGTAGTCGGACCAGACCTTCCAGAATTCAACACTGCTGCGGACTCCCAGAGCACCATACAGGCGGTCCACCGGACCCGAGCCGAAACCATCGGTCCAATAGTCGGCTTCCCCCTGCACATAGGGAACGATATTGAACGGACCGAGCCAGAAGGGGGCAGCCAGTTCGTGCTTGGTCATGAAGACCCCGGCCTCGGCGTCGGCCTCCCAGGGAAGCACGCTGTAGTAGTCATTGGGGTCGGTGGAGGGATCGGCGATCCGCTGAATGCCAAACCCCGCAGACGAATGGCTGGTCCACGTGATGGGAGTGCCGAACAGCGGCTCGCCAATGACGAACAGATCTCCACGCGGAAGCCACTGGGTGTTGTTGTAGTAGTTGTAGAGCTGAGGGCGGAGCCACGCCGACCAGGACCAGTTTTGCTGTGTCTGTCTCAGGAATAGCTGGGTCTCGTAGTCGTCGCCGGTGTCGTAATCGCGCTCTCGATATTGCTCGAGGAAGTTACGATCGCTAAGGAACGCGAAGCTCGAAAGCAGAGTCATGTCATAGGGCAGATCCCAGCGATCTCGCAGCGACAGGCCCCCCCGCCATTCCTGCTTGGGTTCCAGTGACAAACGGTCACGCCCCAGATTGTCCATCCCGGTGTCATAGATTGTGGTCCCCCACAATTCACCACGGTAGGCCCCCGGTTCGCCCCAACGCTCGGTCCCGCGGTAAGTAAAATCGGTCCCCAACATGGGGCCCCGTTCACTCAGGTAATCAATGTCGATGTCCCAGCGGTAACCCGGAGGTCGATCGAGCCCGAACAGCTTGAACGCATCCCAGACCGTGTACAGCTGGAATCCGAAGATGCCGTCGTACTGCGTACTGACATTCCGCAGCGGAATGTTGGGGTCTTCGGCTGGAGCACTGATCTGGGGGGTGTAAAACACCGGCAGCCCTTCAACTTCGAAGGTGGTGTCGACAGCGGTGGCCCAGAGGGTCTCTTCGGCTTCGTATTGCCCCGTGGCGGGGTTGAACCGCACCGGGTTGTCTCCGTACCAGCCAACATTGCGGGGTTCGATGTAGATTTCCCCGGCGCGGGCGGCGTAACCGGGGCGGGCGAAGTCGCTGGTGGTGATCGCGGCGTTGCTCGCCTGGTAGGTGTTGGGGGCGAGTTGCCGCAGCTGTGAAGCCAGCACCCTTACCTTGGCCGGGAAGCCCTCGATCTGGGTTTTCAGCTCGGCATTGTAAAGCAGGGCCCGTTGCTCGCGGACGTCGTAGAAAGCCTGTGACGCGCGGAGCACATTGCCTCCCTGCCGGATGACGATGTTCCCCTCCAGATAGACTTGCAGGGGCAGGTCGGACGACTGGTCGGCACTCCCGCTGAAATTCTGCGAACTGACGGGATCGGTCCAGACCACGATGCGGTCGGCCGAAAGATCGAGCGTGTCGACCTTCTGCCCCCCCACAGACTGGCCCAAACCCTCCACCACCAGATTGACGCCTCCACTGAAGACCAGCACCTGCTCAGGGGGGGTCGAATCGGGGGAGGGAAAGGTCTCGAAATTCCAGTTTCCGCCCGTCCGCGAGAAAATACTGAATCTCCGGGTGGGCCCCTGAGGGGAGGGAAGCTGCACGGCACGGAACTCGGGAATGGGCTCTTCCGGCCCGGGAGGGAGCATGTCGTCTCCATCAGGACCAGGCGGAACAATTCCGTCGGGAGTCTCGCGTTGGCGGACCGCCCGGGCGGGGACCCGTCGGATTCCCCCGCGTTCCTCAAGGGCCCGCGCATAGAGCGGATCATCGGGGGCAGGCGTGTCGTTGGCGGGACGCTTGGCGTGCAACAGCAGCCCCGTTTCGGAAGGCAGCGTCAGCAGCAGCCGGTGGCGGCTGGCGGTCGAGCCGGGACGCTCGATCTTGACATTCTCTTCAAGATAGACCGTGACCTCGTCACGATGATCGGGACGGGTCCAGACCACGGCCCGATCGGCGCGATACCGCGTCTCCCCCTGCTGGATCACGCAGTGTCCATGCAGCAGGTGCACGCGAGTGTCCCCCTCCAGCCAATTGCGGGAGAAGTCGGCCGAGATCGTCAACGGGTCCCGCGTGCTGTCCGACGAGTCGGGCTGCGCGCAGACCACGATCGGCGTAAGCCAAGTCAGCAGCCACAGCAGGGGCAGCCAGCCGGCGCGCGAAGGGTGGGGCAATGGAGCGGGGTTCAATCCCGGCACAGGGGCATCCGTGCGGCCAGGGGAAGTGATGGGAGGAGAGGTTGCGAAGGTTGACCAGAACGGCCAATCGCAGGCAGGAGCGTCACCCGGGAGGGTTTCGCCAGAGAAGGGAGTCTCAAGGGGTCGAGCTTATAATCCGTTCGGCGAATTGGGTCAATTCGAATTACACGCAATTTTCGAGTCTGTGTTCTGGAGAGATTCTCCGCAACGGGAGTCCTCCAGGATGGTGTACGACGAGGTCGCGAGCAGCCTCCAAGAGTGTCCAACGTCCATCGAATCCGCCATAGTGCGCGCAGAGTCACAAATGGCGTTGGTTGTCCTGGACTGGTCCGTCCGACTTCATTGGGACGTACCGCCCTGCCTGGGGTCTATCCGGGATCCTTGGCAACAATGCCAGCACACGGCATCTGATGGCCAGGTTATGGTTCGGTGCGGAACAATTGGGAGCCGTGCGATTTGCCAGGGACCCGCGGGGTTATCCGAGGGTGTAGACGAACGGAGAAAGTCCCAATGCGTTCAGGACCAGCAAGGCGGCCACCAGGAACAGCACAATAAGAATTGGGGTCATCCACCACTTCCCGTTGTAGCGGAGGAAGTCCCAAAACTCGACCAGCAATCCCGGGTCCTGCTGTTCCGCCTGCTGCTCGAACCGGGAGCTGGCGGGATTGGGGCGGTTCGGGTCGTTCGGAGAAGAAGTCGTCATGGAAGTCTCGGAACGAAATGGAAGTTAGAATTGCCGAAAATACCGACCCGGGTCGGTTACCGTCGCGTGGGGAGTCCAATAGGTTTTGGCCTGCCGGTCGAGGGAGAGTCCCAATACGTCCCGTCCCCGCAGACGCATCACCAAAGCGATGCCGGTGACCAAGGTATAGAACACCAACCCCAGGACGAAGTGGGACACGACCCACCCGATGGGAAACGCCAGGTACATCGCACCGACGTAAATCCACCGCATCAGGTGGGGGGCCAGCCAGCCCGCAAGTGAAGCGGTCACGGCGACGCCCACAAGAAACCAAGGCCAGGGCGATTCTGGGTGACGACGGGCCAGGTTCCATGCCAGCAGAAGCAGGGCGAGGGGTAACCAGACACCGCCGAATAACCGCAGTTCGGTTCGCGATGGGTTGTGACTGACTTCGAGAAGTGCCATGGCATCTGGTTTAGGGGGAAGTGGCCGTCGGGGTCAAGATGATTTACGGTCTGCTTCTGGCCCGGGCTCTGTTCAGTTCCGTGGCAGGAGTGGCGGCTCGCGGTGCACCGGGAACAGATTCGTTCCCCCGACCGGCCGGGTTATTCATGAACGGTCGCTCTCCTCCCGCTTGGATTCGAAGGCGACGCACGGTATTCTCTACCTGACACATGTCTACTGCGGCCTTCCGCATCCATGGCTCTCTGTTCCTACACAATCGTCGAGGTGTTGTGATGATCTGTGCCGCTCGAAGGCGTCTCCGGATGTCGCTGCCGTGGATTGGTCAATCTCTCTGCCTCTGCCTGCTGGTCTGGGGGGTGGTGCTGCCGCCGGTCGGCTGGGCTCAGGCCTCGAAGGGGCGCAAGTCGGGTCCCGAGTTCGAGAAGGTGTCGGGGAAAATCCAGGAGGTCGAATTCAAAGGAAAGGCCGCCAATCTCATCATCGAACGGACCGATGGAGGTGATCCGCTGGAGATCCTGGTGACGCCCAAGCTTAGGGTCCAGATTAGCGGCTCATCGGATACTGCGATGTTGGTCGCGAAGCAGTCGGTCGTCGTTCGGGGGGCATTTGAGTCGAACAAGGAATGGTTTGCGAAACGGTTTGAGGTCTATCCCGGTTCGCCCCCGCCCGTCTCAGGGATCCAGCCAGAATCAGAGAAGGGGGGGGCCTACGTCATCGCGGGGACACTGCTGGCGCACGAGAATGGCAAGCTGCTGATCAATGCCGGGGGAAAACAGGTGCCGGTCAACTTCGAGCAGGGGGCAACTCCCGAGATCGTGGTATTCAGCAGCCAGCTCGAATTGACGAAAGTGGGTTCACCGATCGAGGTGGAGGGTTCGACACGAGGAGGAAAGTTTTTGCCGCAAAAAGTCTCGATTCAATTGCAAGACCCTCTCACTCCGGAAGATTTCGTACCGCGCAAGCCCGAGAAGAAGGCCGCACCTCCCAAGCAGCCCACCAAGTCAAAGAGAGATAAAGGCGTCAAGCCTGCTCCAACTGAGGATGAGCCGGAAACGCCGGCGGGCGAGTTCGATCCAGATGATCCGTTTGGCGACAAGAAGAAATCGAAGCTCCCCGCCTCCCCCGAGCCTGGTGCGGGACCCACGTCCCGTGCTGGCCAGGATTGATCGAAACCTTCTCTCGCGACTTACGCCGACTCGTGCCGTGGAAGAATCGCCGCTCGACAGAAATATCCAATACATCAAGGGGGTGGGCCCGCAGCGTGCGGCACTGCTGGGTCGACTCGGATTGAACACCGTTTCAGACCTGCTTTTCAATCTGCCGCGCGATCTGCTCGACCTGACCCGGGTGACACCGATGGCGGCGATTGCGGAGGGAGAAACTTGCCAGGTGCGGGGTCGAGTGGTTGATCTCGACGCCCGTCCAACCCGGAAAGGTGGAACCATTACCGGGGTCGCGATTGAAGACCAGGGTCAGTACGTGCGTGGCATCTGGTTCAATCAGCCCTGGATGCTGTCGAGATTCAAATTCAACGATTGCGTTCTGTTTTCGGGCAAGCCCAAGCGCCGCGCGGGGCGCTGGGAGTTTGGCAGTCCGCACGTCCAGTGGCTCGATCCTGACGATGGAGGGTCCCAGGGAGGCGTGCTGACCCGCTATCACCTCACGGAGGGGCTGAAAATGCACGAACTTCGCCGGATTATGCGGAGTGTCGTTGAGGAATATGGCCACCTCGTTCCCGATCCGCTCCCAGAGAGTTTTCGGTTTCCTCTCGGCCTGCCCACTCTGGCCGAGGCGGTGCGCCTGGTTCACCTGCCGGCTACAGTCGAGCAGTTTCATCAAGGTTTGAACCGGATCGTTCACGAAGATCTGCTGGAATTCCAGGTGGGGTTGTCGCTGCGGCGGCGGGTCTGGCAGCGGACCGCCTCGGCTCCCGTGATTCCCCTGACTGGGAAGGTCGACGCCCGGATCCGCCGGCTGTTTCCATTCGGGTTCACCACGGGACAGGACCGGGCGATTGCTGAAATCTGTCACGATCTCGCCGCGGGCCGGGCCATGCACCGCCTGCTGCAGGCTGATGTCGGTGCGGGAAAAACTGTCGTGGCCATCTACGCCCTGCTGTTGGCGGTGGCCGCGGGTTACCAAGGGGTACTGATGGCGCCGACCGAGGTGCTGGCTCGGCAGCACTGGCAGACGTTCGAACAATGCCTGCAGCATAGCCGTGTCGAGCGCGTGTTGCTGACAGGCACCCTCACGACGGTCGAACGCCGAGCGGCCCACGAGAAAATCCGCTCGGGTCAAGCCCAGCTCATCGTGGGAACCCAGGCCCTCATTCAAAAAGATGTGGGCTTTGCCCGGCTGGGGCTGGTGGTGATTGACGAGCAGCACCGGTTTGGAGTCCGGCAACGATCACATTTCGCGACCGACACCAGCGCGACCCCGCACACTCTGGTGATGACAGCCACCCCCATTCCCCGTAGCCTGGCCCTGACACAGTTTGGCGATCTCGACATCAGCCCGATGCGGGAGTTGCCCCCCGGTCGGCAACCCGTCTCTACCCACATTGTGCCTGCTGGTCCGCAACGGACCAAGGCGTGGGAATTTCTGCTGCGCAAACTTGCCAGCGGGCGCCAGGCCTATCTCGTCTGCCCTCGTATCGATGCCCGCGAGGGTGAGCCGCCAGCCATTCCGCAGGACGCTGCCGCTCAATCTGGTAATTCTCCCGATGGGCCACTCAATGGTTCCTCGGCAGAACAAGTTTTTCATGAACTGCGCGTGGGAATTCTCAAGAATCACCGCATCGGCTTGCTGCACGGTCAACTGGGGGTCGAGCACAAGCAGGACATCATGCGGATGTTTCGAGCGGGAGAACTCCAGGCCCTGGTCTCGACCACGGTCATCGAGGTGGGGGTCGATGTTCCCAACGCCTCGCTGTTGGTGGTGTTTGATGCCGAGCGGTTTGGACTGGCGCAGCTGCATCAATTGCGGGGGCGAGTGGGGCGGGGAGCCCACCAGGGATACTGCTTTCTGTTTCCTTCCGTGGACACCCCCGAGGCTCGCACGCGATTGGAAGTGCTGGTCCGGCACACTGACGGCTTTGAGGTCGCCGAGGCCGACTTTCGGTTGCGCGGTCCCGGGGATGTCCTGGGGACCCGGCAACATGGCGATCTGCCACTGCAGTCGGCCGATCTGTTGCGCGACGCGCCACTGCTGGAAACAACGCGGGAACAAGCCCAGGAATTGGTCCGGTCAGGACGACTCGACACGCCCGAATACGCCCCGCTGAAGCAGCGAGTGCTGGCGCGATTTGGTGAGTTGATGGAGATCTCGGGAGGAGGGTGACTCCCTCAGGCCGCCCTTCGGCGATGGATGCCAGAGCACTCCTGGGACGCCGCCTCGATGTGCCGGGCGGTCACCACCTCGGCTTCCTCCGCGAACCCCAACAGCAGTGCCAGGTCGCACAGGCGATTGATCCGCCTGGGGATCCCCCCGGAATGATCATGGACCGCAGAGAGTGCCTCGGGGGTGAAGAGGGGCCGTATGGCGCCTGCAAAACACAACCGATGCAGCACATAGTCGGCCGTCTCGTGCGGCGACCATGAAGTGAGTTCGCACCGCACCGCCACTCGGTCGGCGAGGGATGGCAGGCGGTTCAGATGAGTCCGCAGTCCTCCCTCGCCGATCAGAATCAGCGTGGGAGGGGGGCCCCCCAGCGGGCGCAGGTCGAGGAGCGCGCGCAGCACCTGCAGCACACCCAGGTCTTCGATCAGATGAACATCATCGACCGCGAAGACGGGCACGACTCCCTGTCCGGCCAGGTCGTCGAGGGCCTGTTCAATTTCGCCGACCGCGACATCCAATCCCCGTTCGGAGTGGGAAGAGTGCTCCCGCTGGCCAGTCAGCTCTCGCGCCAGGTAATGCAGAGTCTCGCCAGCATTCAATTGGGGAAAACGCAGTGGCAACACAGGATGTCGCCGCGGATCGAGTTGCTGGGCCAGCACAGTGAGCAGATGAGTTTTTCCCAAACCGGCTTCGCCCAGCAACACCCCTGCTCCGCGGGCGTTCTCGACGACGAATCTCAGCCTCAAGAGGGCCTCTTCTGCCTCTTCAACGGGAAAATGTCCCGCGAGTCCGGACCAACCAGGGAAGGGGTCTGCCGAGAGTCCCCAATGGTGCTGGTGCATGCGTTGTGCCTTCAAGCCTGGCCGATGGAAGCGGGAACTTCAATGATCCCCAGCAGCGGCAAAACGCCGGAATCAACCGTCTCGTCGAGTCGTGCATCCCGAGTCAGATCTCCCACCCGCCGGATATCGAGCAGAGCATCAACCAGTCGCGGGTCCGGCCACATATCCCGGTCAAGCTGTTCCCAACTCCCTCCGTCAATCAGTACCACCAGGGCGGGCACGGTCTCTCCCGGCTGCAAGACCGGTCGACAGAGAGATTCCTCCAGCCCGAAATAGCCTTCGCGCGTGACGAACCAGACCCGTCCAGGAATCAATTCGGTTGGAGCTGGCACGAGTTCGGCCATTATTCCAGCAGCCGACTGGCAATCGACCAGCAGCACGCCCAGAGGAGAAGTTCCCACGATGGCGTCTGCCAACCGCAGCAAGACACTGGCCCGGTTGACAGCATCCCCAGGCCCCGTGGTCAGGATCCGCCACCCACCACACTCCCGGGTCCAGTCGTCAATCGCTCCGGCCACTGGCAGCAGGGCCTGCGACTCGGGGGCGAGATCTGGATGAGAGGCGCGGACTGACGTTGGCTCCAACTCCGTGACAGGGGCCATCTCACCCGGTTCCACAGCGCCCGGAGTCACCGTGGGGCCGGAACCTGGAGAGGGGCAATTTTCACGACTGGGGGCCCGTGGCTGCCCCA
>CAIOTJ010000448.1 GCA_903861195.1 uncultured Planctomycetaceae bacterium
CGACCGCTTCACCTACGCCGAGTTCGTGCAAACCAACGAAGGGCGGGAACTGCTGGCCGAGATCAACGCCCACGTGCGGATCCGCGAGCCCGACGACGCCTACCTCTGCCTGATGGACATTCCCGACGACGCCACCGACACCCCGGGGGCCCCGGGAGCCGTGCTGGCGCAGGTGACCGAGGCGTTTCTGCAGCGGGGGGGGAAGACCCTGCCCGAGTGGGTGGCCCGGGGCACCGGTCTGGCCCTCGCCGCCCGGAATGACCCCAAGAACGAGTTCTACCGGCAGTTGGGGGTGAGTGCCGGGGCCCGCCTGCAAACCCTGCAGAAACCCGACGACCTGTTGAAGGACGGCACCTTTTCGCCCGGCGACCTGGGGCCGGTGGGCTACTCGGTGGTGGCCTACATGCTGCGGCAGGGAGAGCCGCAGTACGTGCAGTTTGTCTCGGCGTTGCTGGCGGGAAAAACGCTCGACGAATCGCTGAAGGGGGTCTATAACGCCGATGCGGCCAAGTTCGCCGCGTCGTACCTCGCGTCGGGGGTTTCGGGGCCCCGCACTGCCCCCCGCAAGAAGGGGAAGTAGCCCGGTTTCGCGGCTCTCTTTCCGGTTTCTGGCTTCACTTCGCCCCACCGGCTGGTTCTTCCGGGAGCCAGCCGGTGGGGCGGTTCTCTCAGGTGTCTGGGTTTTCGTGCACGATTGTCTGATCATTGGCGGCGGGGTCATTGGCCTGTCGGTCGCCTGGGAACTCTCCCGCCACGGACTGTCATGTGCCGTGCTCGACCAGCAGGCCTTCGGGCAGGAATCGTCCTGGGCGGGAGCCGGGATGCTGCCCCCCGGCAATCCCCAGCAGGCCGAAACCAGTGACGAGCGGCTGCGCTCGCACAGCCACGTGCTCTGGCCCGAATGGTCGGCCGCCCTGCGCGACGCCTCGGGGATCGACAACGGCTTCCGCCGCGACTCGGCCCTCGAGGTGCGGTTCGCTGGTCAGCCGGGGGATCTCGACGATGAAGTTCGCCGCTGGCTCTCGACCGGTGTCGCCTGCCAGCCCCTCGCCGAGAGTGAGGCCCGGGAACTCGAGCCCGAACTGGGCCCGGGAATTTCGGCGGCGTACCTGCTGCCCGAGCATGGGCAGGTGCGCAACCCCCGGCACCTCAAGGCGCTGCACACCGCCTGCGGGCGGGCGCGGGTCACCCTGTTGCCCGGCACGCCCGTCTGGGAGATCGCCCGCCGGGACGGGCGGGTCACGCATGTGGAAACTCCCGCCGGGCGGATGACGGCCGGTCATTACGTGGTCGCCAGCGGGGCCTGGTCGGAGCGGCTGCTGGCTCCTTTGGGGAACCCCCCCTGGGTTCGTCCTCTGCGAGGCCAGATGGTGTTGCTCAGTCAGTTTCCCTGCTCCTTGGCACGGGTCATCAACCTGGGGCATCGGTATCTGGTGCCGCGGGGCGATGGCCGGGTGCTGGTGGGTTCCACCGAAGAGGATGTCGGTTTCGACCGGCGGAACACCGCCGAGGGGGTGCTGGGTCTGCTGGAATTGGCCCGGCAGGTGGTCCCGGCGCTGTCTCAGGCGACGCTGGAGCGGACCTGGGCGGGTCTGCGCCCCCGGTCGATTGATGGGCTTCCCTACCTGGGACGGCTCCCGGGGACGGACAATCTGATTGTGGCGACGGGCCATCACCGGGCGGGACTGCAGTTGTCTCCCATCACGGCGGTCCTGGTGGGCGAGCTGATCCGCGGGATCTCGCCGCGGGTCGACCTGCATGGGTTTCGTCCCGACCGGGTGGGGAGCGACTGATGCGGGCCGTCGTGCAGCGCGTGAAACGGGCCCAGGTGACCGTGGCGGGCGAAATCGTGGGCGAAATCGGCCCCGGTCTGTTGGTGCTGCTGGGGGTGGCCCACGACGACACGGCGGCCGACGTGGCCTGGATGGCCGGGAAGTTGACCGGTTTGCGCATTTTTGAAGACGACGCCGGCAAGATGAACCTCGGGCTGACCGACGTGCGGGGCTCGCTGCTGGTGGTCAGTCAGTTCACCTTGCTGGGAGACTGCCAGAAGGGGCGTCGTCCGAGCTTTCTTCTGGCGGCCCGTCCCGAGGTCGCCAAGCCGCTGTACGAACAGTTTGTCGCGGCGGTCGGGCAACTGGGCATTCCGACCGCGACTGGCATTTTTCAGGCCGAGATGCAGGTCGAGCTGGTCAACGATGGCCCGGTGACGCTGGTGGTGGAGAGTCGGCCGGTCGGCGGTGGCTGACCGAAGCAATTCCCGCCCCGGGAATCGCTGCGACCCCA
>CAIOTJ010000449.1 GCA_903861195.1 uncultured Planctomycetaceae bacterium
ACCTGCAAGCAGCCCATGCACAGGCCGTTCAATCCTGTCACAGGTAAGACCATCAACTGGAAAGCCGGATGCGGGAAATCCGCCAGTCCGGTTTGGAGGGAGGGGGGGCCGTAACCATCCGGCTCTCCCTACCCCTATCGGCCCGTGGCGACAAACTTCCAGTTTGTCAGCACCATCGAGCGTCATCCCGGCCTCCCAATGGCACGACGCGGTCCAGCGTCTCCTGTACCACCGCCATGCCCAACCACGTCGAATCACCGACAGGTTCGAAACCTATCGTACTCGGGCGGGCTGCGTTACCTTGACCCGGCGGTGGTCTTCCAGGACCAGATCCCTCTTCCTGACTTCGTTCTCCCGTGCGTCATGGCGTTCTTCGTTGGCATTGAGATCGGCGGCACCAAGCTGCAGTTGGCCGTAGGTTCAGGTGATGGCCCTCCCTTCGTCGGCTTCGTTCGGGACACGGTCGAAACCCCAGGAACTGCTCCGCGTATCCAGCGGCAGATTCTCGACGGCTACCACCGGCTGCTGCGCGAGACGGGGCTGTCGGCCGATGAGATCGCCGGGATTGGCATTGGCTTCGGCGGCCCGGTCGACACTCGACGGGGAACGATCGTCACCAGCCACCAGGTCGCCGGCTGGAATGACTTCCCGATTGTCGACTGGCTGCACGGCGAACTCGGTCGCCCCGTGCTGCTGCACAACGACGCCGACTCGGCCGCGTTTGCCGAGGCTCAGTTTGGCGCGGGACGGGGGTACGACCCGGTCCTCTACGTGACCGTGGGTTCGGGAATCGGCGGCGGCCTGGTGTTCCGGGGCCAGGTCTACCGCGGCCTGGGGGCCGGCGCCCTGGAGATTGGTCATCTGCGTCCCCTGGGAACCCCCACGCACATTCCCCTCCCCGGGACCACGGTCGAATCGATCGCCAGTGGGTTTGGCATCACGCAACGGGCCCAACGCCTGTTGATGGAACCTGGCGTGGCCGCGCGTCTGGGGGTCGGTGCCATCGACGGGCTCGCGCGGTTGTGCGGTGGCGAGCCGACCACCCTCAACACCCGGTTGATTGTGGAGGGAGCCCGGGGGGGAGACGTGGTCTGCCAGAAGCTGCTGGACGACGGCACCGAGACGCTGGGCTGGGCGCTGGCGCAGGCGATCGCTCTGTTGAACCCGGCCCGCATTGTGATCGGGGGTGGGGTGTCATTGCGGGGGGAGACCGAGTTTTTTGAACCGGTTCGGGCAGCCTGCCGACGGTACGTCTTCGCTCCGTTTCGCGACCTCGCGCAGATCGTCCCCGCGCACCTCGAAGAGGAAGTGGTGGTGCATGGGGCGGTGGCACTTGCCGCCCAACACCACACGGCCCACCAGTCGCCCCGCGCGACCTGACACTCCGGCCACCCCAGGGCGTCCCTCCAGGTTCGCATTCCCCCCGGAATTCTGGGATAATTGCCGATCGCCGGAGCCGTGCTGGCGCGTGCCAGTGAGGGGGACCGACCGGCCCGAATGGGAACTCGTTCCCGTGGCTTTGCGCGAGCCTGACCGTCATGTCGAGTCGCATCCTGAGACGCTTCGGAACAGATCACCCGGACCCGTTCCGGCGGGCCAGCCCCGGCTGGTTCTGTCTGCTGACGATTTTGCTGCTCCGGGCCCGGATCCTGTCGGCGGCCGAGAGTGTGGCGATTCTGCCCACCGAGATCGTGCTCGACGGCCCGCACGCCACCCAGCGGGTGGTGGTGGAACGGCTGGTCGATGGGCGGGCGGCGGGAGACCTCACTCCGCAAGCCCAATGGAAGCTGGCCGACCCCGAGTTGGCGGTGCTCGAAGAGGGGGTGCTGCGGCCGCGGCGCGACGGTCAGACCCGGCTGGTGGCCGAGGTGGCCGGGCAGACCATCGAGGCCCCGGTCACCATTCGCGGGAGCGCGCGGGCGGAATCCTGGAGCTTCCGTCACGATGTGCAGACCGCCCTGACCCGCGCGGGGTGCAACATGGGAGCCTGTCATGGAGCGCAGGCGGGCAAGAAGAGTTTCAAGCTGGCCCTCCGCGGCTACGACCACGAACTCGACTGGAACACCATCACCCGGCAGGTGAAGGGGCGGCGAATCGACCGGGACTCTCCCCGTGACAGCCTGCTGCTGCGGAAGGGGCTGGGGGAACTCTCGCACGGCGGTGGCACCCGCTTCGATGAAGAGAGCCTCGAATACCGGATCTTGCTGGAATGGATCACCCAGGGGGCGGCCGGTCCGCGGCCCGATGATCCCGTGTTGGACCGGCTGGAGATCGTGCCCGCGCAGGTGACCCTGACCCCCGGATCGACACAGCCGATGCTGGTGCTGGCGACCTACAGCGATGGCCGCCGGCGGGATGTGACCCACTGGGCCAAGTACACCAGCACCGAGACCGGTGTCGCCACGATCGACGACGAGGGACAGGTGACGGTGACGGGTCGGGGGGAGACGGCGATCACCGTCTGGTTTTCGAGCAAGGTGGCCGTCGCCACCGTGGCGGTTCCGTATGGCGATCCCGTGCCCGCCGAGGTATTCACGGTCAGCCCCCGGCGGAACCTGATTGACGAGCTGGTGATTGGCAAGCTGCGGCAGTTGAACATCCCCCCCTCACCGCAGGCGGGGGATGCCGAGTTTCTGCGCCGGGCCTATCTCGACACGTTGGGCGTCTTGCCGACCCCCGCCGAGACCCAGGCGTTCCTGGCCGATCTCGCCGCCGACAAGCGCGACCGGCTGATTGAGTCACTGTTGGCCCGCCCCGAGTTTGTCGACTACTGGGCGTACAAGTGGTCGGACCTGTTGCTGGTGAGTTCACGCAAGCTCAAGGGACCGGCGGTCTGGTCGTTCGCGCAGTGGATCCGGGAAGCGGTCGAGGCGAATATTCCCTGGGACCAGTTCGCCCGCCAGGTGGTCACCGCGCGGGGGAGCACGCTCGAAAACGGGGCGGCCAATTACTTCGTGCTGCACAAGGATCCCAAGGGACTGAATGAGGCCACGACCGTCACCTTCCTCGGTCTCTCGATCGGCTGTGCCCAGTGCCATGATCATCCGCTCGAGCGGTGGACCCTCGACGACTACTACGGCATGGCCAATCTGTTTGCCCGGGTCCGCACGAAGGACACGGGCGTGGATGGGGAATCGGTGGTGGTCGCGGCGGAGCTGGGGAACATCAAGCATCCCACCCGTACGATCACTCCCATCCCGCGCCCTCTCGATGGGACGGCACTGGAAGAGAATGATCCTGCCGACCGACGTGAGCACCTCGCGAACTGGCTGACTGCGAAAGACAATCCCTACTTCGCGAAGGCGCTGGTGAACCGGGTCTGGGCGAATTACATGGGGCGGGGACTGGTCGAGATGGTCGATGATCTGCGGGCCACCAACCCTCCGACGAATCCCGAACTGCTGCAGGCCCTGGCCGACTGGTTTGTGCGGGAAGGGTACGACTTGAAGAAGCTGGTGCGGCTGATCATGCAGTCGGCCGCTTACCAGCGGAGCGCGGTGGCGTTGCCGGGGAATGCCGCGGACGACCGGTTCTATTCCCACTTCCTGCTCAAACGCCTGTCGGCCGAGGTGCTGCTCGACGCGCTCTCGCAGGTGACCGGGGTCCCCACCGAGTTCCCCGACTATCCCCCGGGGTTGCGGGCTCTGCAGTTGCCCGACAACAACGTGGTCAGCTACTTCCTCTCGGCGTTCGGCCGCCCGGCGCGCGAGTTCAGCTGCGAGTGTGAGCGGACCGATGAGTCGAACGTGACCCAGACGCTGCATCTGGCGAATGGCAAGACGCTGAACGACAAGCTGAAGGTCCCCGAGAACCGGCTGAAGCAGTGGCTCGACGCCGGACTGTCGGATGCGGCTCTGGTCGAGCGGTTGTATCTGACCGCACTGGGTCGGGTTCCCACGGCGGAGGAAACCGCCCGGGTGACGGCGGGACTGGCCGAGGCGACCAACGGCCTGACCGACCCGGCCCAGGTGGCGGCGACCCGTCGCGAGGCTCTCGAAGACCTGGTCTGGGCCGTGTTGACCAGCAAGGAATTTCTGTTTGTGCATTGAGCCCGGGAGCGGTGCGATGTCGGTTCTGTTTCACAGCGTCTTGCGCTGGTTTCCCCGCAGGAGCATCGGAATGGTCAGTACACGAACAGCAAGCCGAGGGGCCGGTTGGTTCAGGCTGCCGCGGCTGGCCGGAGTGCTGGTGCTGGTGCTGGTGCTGGTGGCGGTACGTCCGGTGGCGGCCCAGAACACGGCCGACAACGCCCCCGGCAAACCGGCTCGACCCGCGCCAGTGGCGGGAGTTGCCTTTTCGCGTGACGGAATGACCGTGGCGATTGCCCGCGGGCGCGACGTGCTGCTGGTCGACCCCGCCACGGGAAACATTACGCAGACGCTGCGTGGCTCGCGGCATGCGCTCAATGGCGTGGCCTTCCATCCGCGGGGGACGCACGTGGCGGCCGCGGGGGGCGAACCGGGCGCGGCGGGGGAAGTGCTGGTCTGGCCCGTGAGCGGCGGCGATCCCCAACGTTGGAACGGGCATGCCGACGCCCTCTACGCCCTCGACTACCACCCCGACGGGACGCGTCTGGTGACGGCCAGTTACGACCGGATGTTGCAGGTGTGGAAGACCGACACGGGTGAGGTATTGGCCACCCTGCGGCATCACACCGGTCCGGTCTACGCCTGTCAGTTCAGTCCCGACGGCCAGACGATTCTCTCGGGCGGGGCCGACCAGACGGCCAAGCTTTGGAACAGCGGCACGGGGGAGCGCATCTTGACCCTCGGCGAGGCGACCAAGGGCATCCAGGCGGTGGCCTGGCATCCCCGGGGAACGGAGTTCGCCGCCGCGGGAGGAGACCGCACCTTGCGGCTCTACGACTGGGATGGCACCGCCGCCCGCCTGCGCCGCAGCACCTTCGCCCATGACGCGACCGTGCTGACTGTGGCCTACAGTCCGCGGGGAGAGACCCTCTATTCGGGATCGGAAGATGGACGGGTGAAGGCGTGGGATGTGTCGACGCTGCGCGAACGGCATGTGTATGACAAACTGCCCGATTGGCCGGTCGCCCTGGCGGTCGACCCTCGGGGAGAGCGTCTGGCCTGCGGCCGGTTCGATGGTGTGGTCACGCTCTGGGACGCCACCCGCCCCCAACTGCTGCGTGATCTGCTGACCCGGGTCTCGCCCTTTTCTGTGCCCGCCAAAGCCGGCGGGCTGCCGGGCTGGAGCCGGGGGTTATTGCCAGCGCTGTTGACACAGTTGACACAACCGGGGAACGCCGCCGCGGAGGAGGAAGCCCCACCCGCCAAACCGCAACCCAACCCCCCTGCGCCGCGCTTCGATGCGATCGCTCCCCGCTCGGCGGTGCGCGGCCAGACCGTCAAGCTGACCCTCACGGGGCAGAACATCGCGGGAACGACGAGAGTCTGGATAACCCCTTCGTCCCTGACCCCCCGGCTGCTGCCAGCCGATCCGGCCCAGGCGAACCAAAGGGGATGTGAAGTCGACCTGCCGGCCGATTTCCCGCCGGGGCTCGTCACCTTGCGGCTGCAGACTCCGTTGGGCATGACGGGATCCAAGTCGTTCCACGTCAGTCCGTTTGCCGAGGTGGGAGAGCAGGAACCGAACAACCTTCCCCCCCAGGCGACCCCGATCTCCTTCCCCGCCACGCTGACCGGAACAATCAACGCCCGCGGCGATCGGGACCTGTGGAGTTTCGAGGGGGGGGAGGGACAGCAGTTGGTGTTTCAACTGGTGGGGCCGCATCTCGGCTCGGCGCTGCAGGGGCGGCTGCTGCTGCGGGACACGGCCGATGGCCGGGCGTTGGTCACCGAGGTCCGCCGCACGGGACGCAGTGACGTCGTGCTGGGGGTGCGGCTGCCTCGCGCGGGGCGTTATCTGCTGGAGGTGACCGACCGGGACAACACCGGCGGCGGCAATCACTTTTATCTGGTGCAGGCGGGCGACTTTCCCCTGGTGACGGGGGTGTTTCCCCTGGCTGTGCGGGCCGGCGCCGCGACCGAGCCGCGCGCGGGGGAGGCGCGGACGTTCGCCTGGCAGGGTTTCCACCTGGGTGAGACCGACCCGGTGCCGATTCCCAGCGTGCCCCAGGTGACGAATGTGGCCGTGGGCCGGGGAGACCGGGTGGCCCTGAATCGTCCGCGGATCGAAACCTCGGCCCACGTGGAGTTTGTCGAGCGGGAGTCGAACGACAGCCTGACCAACGCCCAGGAACTCCCCATTCCGGCGGGAGTGAGTGGGCACATCGCGCCCCGCGACGGGGAACCGACCGATGTCGATTCTTTTCGTTTCACCGCGCGACGGGAAGTGCCTCTGACGCTGGAGGTGTTTGCCCGCCGCCTGGGGTCCCCGCTCGATTCGGTGATCGAGATCCTCGACGCCTCGGGAGCGGCGCTGCCCCGGGCGACGTTGCGGTCGGTCGCCGAGACCTACACCGAGCTGCGCGATCACGACTCGCGCAGCCGGGGAATTCGCCTGCACAACTGGGAAGACCTGCTGCCGGAAGACCTGGTGATGCTGGGGGGCGAGGTGGTCAAGGTGCAGATTCTGCCCCTGGGCCCCGATGAGGATGTGAAGTTCTTCGAACGGGGAGGACTGCGGCTGGGCTATCTGGGGACCACTCCCGAGGCGCATGCCGTCAACAGTGCCGCCTACAAGGTCGAGGTGCATCCCCCCGGAACGAGCTTTCCCCCCAACGGCATGCCGGTGGTGACTCTGCCTTGGCGCAACGATGATGGCGGGGCGGCGTATCAGAGCGACTCGGTGCTGTTCTTCGAGCCCCCGGCCGATGGAGAGTACATCGTGCGGCTACGTGATGTGCGGGGGCGCAGTGGGGCCGACTTCGTCTACCGGCTGGTCATTCGCGAACGGCAGGAAGACTTCCGGGTGTCGATCGATCCCGAGCATCCGAACGTTCCCCGGGGCGGGGTGTTGCCGGTGAATGTGACGGTCGAACGGCTGGATGATTTCAACGGCCCGATCGAGGTGCGGCTGGAAGGGCTGCCGGCTGGCTTCGCCGCCTCGACCACCACGCTTGGTCCGAACCTGATGAGCGGGGTGATCCAATTGGCGGCGTTACCCGGAGTGGAGACTCCTTCCCTCGAGAGCAGCCTGACGTGGCGGGCGGTGGCCACCGCGCGGGTGCGGGGGGAACAGGTCGAACGCCGCAGCACTCCGGCTCTGGGAGCCCATGTGCTGACGGTCACCTCTCCTCCCGATCTGGTGGTGACCGTCGAGCCGCAGGTGGCGACCATTCGCCCGGGAGACGAGGTGCGGTTTACCGCGACGATTGAACGGAAGAATGGCTTCACGGGGCGGGTTCCCGTGGATGTCTTGAATCTGCCGCATGGTCTGCGGGTGCTGGATATTGGTTTGAACGGGGTGTTGATCAACGAGACCGAAACAAGCCGGTCGTTCGTGGTGACCTGCGACCCCTGGGCGGTACCCGGGCGCTGGCCGTTCTTCGCGGCGGCGCGGGTCGAATCGAAGAGCGAACGGCACGGTTCGCCGCTGCTGTTCCTGGAAGTTCCCGAGCCCGCCCGCGTGGCGGGACCGTAACCACCGCGCGCGGCCCGGGCGGAGACGGAGAAGCCGGCGGTGCGCCATCTGGAAAACAACCCGTGATCCGCCCATCGAGGCCCGCCGTTGGTATCGACGTCGCGTCTGAGTGGTCGGTCCGCTGCGCGGTGTCGGCCGGCTGCTCAGCCCCTGCGGAGAGTCGGCCAGTCGACCGGGCCCGCCACGCCGGCCCGCCACGCCGGCCCGCGGTGCGGAAGAGACGGACACGCTGCGCCGCACAAGGAATGGCGCGGGCTGCCGTGAGGCGGGCCCGTTTCAACCGGGTCATTGAGCCTGTGGCGGCAGATCGACCAGATAGGTGATGCCATTGCTGGCGGCGACGGCGAGTTTCTTGCCGTCGGGGAAGTAACTGCCCGTGTAGAGAACCACCGGGAGCTTGATGCTGTGCAACGGCTTGGCGGGGTTGCCGACGTCCCAGATGTGAATCTCTCCCGAGTACCCGATCGACATCAGGCGGGTGCCCGCGGGGTTGAACTGCACGCGGTAAATGTCGTCCTTGTGTCCGGTGAGCACCGCCCCGGCGGACCCGCTGTTGGCGTCGTAGAGACGGATCTTCCGATCGAGTCCAGCCGCCGCCAGCAGGCTGCCATTGGGGTGGAAGGCGACCGAGTAGACCGCCGCTTCCGCTCCCGCGCACTGTCGCAGTTCAAGCCCATTGTTGGGATCGAAAATACGGATCGTCTTGTCGTAACCCCCCGAGGCCAACAGGGTCCCCTGAGGATTGTACGCCACCGAATAGACTGGTCCTCCCTGGGCGGGAATGGTGCGCAGTTCCTTCCCCGCCACGGCATCCCACAGCTTGATGGTCTTGTCGTTGGAGGCCGAGGCGAGCTGCCTGCCATCGGGGCTGTAGGCGAGGTTGTAGATGAACGACTGATGTCCGCCGAGCGAGAAGACCGGTTCGGGGGCGGCGATCGGCCAGAGCCGGAGTTGCCCATCCCCCGAAACCCCAACGGCGCGGGAGGGGTCATTGGGCACAAACGCCAGACTGCGGGTCTGGCCGGCCCCTCCCCGCAGTTCCTGGGTGGCGGCGAGAGGCGCGGGGGGCACCCCCTGTTGGGGCTGCTGGGGGACGGGGTTGAAGGTGCGCAGCACATCGTCGGCACAGGCGACGACCAGCTTCTTGCTGTCGGCACTGTAGGCGAGCGGTCCCCCCGCGACGGGGAGGGTGAACTTGAGCTGCACGTTGGCGTCGTTGATGTTCCACAGCAGCAGGGTTTTGTCTTCGGCCACACCGGCCAGTTGTTGGTTGTCGGGCCGGAAGGCGAGGCCCAGCACGCTCTTGGCAAGTCCCTTGAACTCCCGTACCAGGTTCCCCGAGTTGATGTCGTAGAGTTTCACGATCGCGTCGGCCGAATCGGTGGCGTAGAAGGCCCCGTTCTGCGCCAGGGCAAGCCGTCTGACCCCCTTTTCATCAGCGAGAGCCAGCCGCTGGGCCGAGAGGGTCTGCACGATCACCTGATGGTCGGCTCCCGCCGAGACGATGGTCTTGTTGTCGGGAGACATCACCACGGCGGTGGCCGCGGCGGTGTGGCCGACGAAGCGTTCGAGCGGCTTGAGCAGCTTGAGGTCCCAGACCTGCACGGTGGTGTCGTTGCTGGCGGAGACGACCCGCTGCCCATCGGGCGAGAAGCCCACGCCGGTGATTTCCTTCTCATGACCGGCGAGAGTCTGCTGGGGGGCCCCGTCTGCCAGGTTGAAGAGCCGCAGTTGCTTGTCGTCGCCACCGGCCACCACGCGGGCGCCGTCGTTCGAAATGCCGATCGCCTGGACGGGCGCGGGGGTCTCGATGGTGCGTTGGAGGGCCCCGTCGTTGGGGTTCCAGGTGCGAACGGTCTTGTCGGCACTCGCCGAGACGAGTTGCTGGCCGTTGGGAGTGAAGGTCAGCGCGGTGATCTTGCCCGTGTGGCCGGCGAGCGCCCGGACCTCCGAGGCGTCGGCGATATTGAAGACCTTGATGACTCCCCCGGCATCGCCGGCGATCAGTTGCTGGCCATCGGGACGGACGGCGACCGCGGTAACCGGGTTGGGCAACGCGGCGAACGCCTTGACGAGCTGGCCATTCCCGGCGTCGAACAGGCGGGGAATCTTGTCTTCACAACCGGTCGCCACCTGGGCCCCATTGGGACTGAAGACCGCCTTGAGAACGGCCCCGCCATGCCCATCGAAGGTGCGGAGCGGGGCTCCATCGGAGACGTTCCACAGGCGGACAGTCTTGTCGGCGCTGGCCGAAAGAACCTGTTGTCCATTGGGATGCAGTGCGACCGAGGCGACCGGTGCCGCATGCCCGGCGAGCTTCCGCGCGGGAGTCTGCACCACGGGCCAGAACCGCACGACACCATCGCCCCCGGCGGTGATGAGCAACTGGTTGTTGGGGTGGTACAGCAGACCGGCGAGGGGCCCGGGATGGGCGGCGAAGAGCGCCTGCTGTTGGCCATCGGCGGGATTCCACAGGCGGACGAGGCCGGTTTCGTCGGCGGTTGCCAACTGGGCGCTGTCTTTGCGGAAGTCGACGACGGTGACCGGGGCGGCATGCCCCGGGAGGTCGCGCGTGGGCTGTTGGGTCTGAGGATTCCAGAGCCGGACCAGCTTGTCGGCCCCGCCCGTCGCCCAAAGCTGGCCATTCGGACTGATTGCACAGGCGAACGCCCCCCCCGCATGGCCGGGGCTCTCTTTCAGCGGCTTCGCCACCGGGATGTCCCAGATCTTGACGGTATTGTCTTGCGAGCCCGAGGCGAGTCGCAGGCCGTCTTTCGACACCGCCACCGTGAGGACCAGGTTGGCATGCCCGGTGAGGGTGCGAGTGGCGACCCGGGTGGCGGGATCCCAGAGCTTGATGGTCTTGTCGAAGCTGCCCGTGATGGCCAGCGAGCCATCGGGGGTGAACTCGACCGAATAGACGGGATCGGTGTGGCCGACGAGGTTGGGGGTGTCGGCAGCCGGGGCCTGGGCGAATGTGGCGGGGAGGAATGTGGCCGGCACGAATGGGATTGGGGCGGCCACCCCCAGAAGACCGGCGAGGAGCAGCAGGCAGGGGCCGGTGAGGGGAGGGATCCGTGACATCAGCCGAGACTCCTGGTCCAGCGGGAACGGAAATGGGTTGGCGCGCGATGAGCCCGCCCATGGCCCGTAGTCTCTCGCCTGGGGGGGGACCCGTCAACGGGGGCGGGGGCACGCGAGCCGGGGGAGGAGGATGCGGTGGCGGTTGGTCAGTCGCGGGCGGCCGTGCGCGAGCGCAGGGCGCGGCGCAGGATGCTGACGCCCGCGGCAATGAGGGCCAGCACCAGTGCCGTTCCGGCGAAGGCGTAGCCCAACATCTGGTTGCGGATTTCGCGAACGGGGCGCAGGGCGGCCGAGCGGGGTTCCTGCACAACGGCGATCCAGTCGCTGCCGGCGATGGGCCAGAACGCCGCGAGGGCCTCTTCCGAAGTGG
>CAIOTJ010000450.1 GCA_903861195.1 uncultured Planctomycetaceae bacterium
CCAACGCCGGCGACCGGCGAGATGTTCGAGTCGCGCGACGCGACAGTACAGGGGCCAGTAGCGGCGAAACCAGTCGACCAGAGCCTCTTCGCCGAGGTCGTAACCCCGGTTCTGGCTCTCGATCCACTTATGGCGCGCGGCTTCCTGCCAGCACTCGACGTACAGACTCACATCCATGGCGACAGCCGAAGACCCAACCCGGCCCCGGGGGAGAAACACGCGAGAGAGCAACCCGCCGGGCGCTGGCGGGCCACCTGTCCGATCCCGGTCTGCGAACACCGCGGATCGTTCAATGGAGTGTACCGCGCCGTTGACTGTCAGGCAACTTTTTTCCGGGAAAGCCTGAGGCCAGATCCCGGCAAAACCACTGCACTCCTCGAATTTCCTGCCAGCGGCAACCTGCTTTCCGACCCTGCCGGACGGAATCCCCGCGTGGCGGCGACCGGCCGATCGAGACCGGTGACCGCCGCCGCCCCCCATCGCGCCCGCCTGCCAACCTCCCGGAAACACCTGCGGACAGTCTCGCGAAGTTCAGCGGGCGGGACGGGGGGCGACCGGCTTGGGGGCCGCCAGGCGGAAGAACAGTCGTTCGAGAATGACCCGGTCGGGGAGCGCGGTGCCCGACCCCTTGAGATCCATGTCGGCCTCCAGCAGCCAGCCGTTGATCCGCTCGCAGCGGGGGCGCCCCACCCGGTTGACGTAGGCGGTCATGCCGCCCAGCGAAAAGGGTTTCACCCCGGCGGTGGCCAGCGCCTCCCCCACCCCCTGCCCCTGGCCGATGAGTTCCTGCGCCCGGCCCACCGGCCGGAACACAAACGCCACTCCTCCCAGCAGCTTCAGCGGCGCCTCCCCCGAGATCAGCAGCTTGTCGAGCAGGTCCATCGCGTGGGCGAAATTCCCGTCACGCAAAGCGTCGGTCATCTTCCAGGTGGTCTCGGCCTTCCAGCCCCCCACCAGCTTTTCGACCGAGGCGGTGGTGATGGTCTCGGCCTGTCCCGCGTAGGCGGTCAACTTGGCCAGTTCCTGGTCGAGCAG
This sequence comes from uncultured Planctomycetaceae bacterium, assembly GCA_903861195.1. Classification (GTDB taxonomy): domain Bacteria; phylum Planctomycetota; class Planctomycetia; order Planctomycetales; family Planctomycetaceae; genus UBA10511. The sequence goes on from CAIOTJ010000450.1 coordinate 1,036, forward strand.
GCCAAACTCGGTGCCGATCAGCTCCACCAGCAACGGACCAGCCCCCCGCTCGAGCGTCTTCTGATAGTGCACCTTCGCACGCTCGGTGACCCAGGCGATCATCGCCGGGGGCTTGAGCTGGCTGCACTCGAGAATCAGCCCCACCTTAGTCACCTTCTTGGCGAGATTGGTGGTCGCGGGGAACGACTTCACATCCAGCACCAGCACCGACTTCTTCGCCGGCTTGTCGACGTACTTTTCGAAGTGCGACCGCTGCTCGCTGACAAATTCGTCGGCATCGTCGACCACCACCACCTGCGCGGGGGACCACATCGAATTGGTCAGCAGGGCGTCGGCCACCGTCTTCCATTCGAGGTTCCCCCCGCCGTAATGCGAGACCGAGAGATCGTCTCCCCGGGGACCAATGACCGTGCGGGTGATCTCCTGCAGTGCCGCGAGCTTGAGGAACCGCTCGGTGCCGGCGAGGGCCACCACCGGCCCCAGTTTGTGCGACCCCGGCCCCCGCAGGTACTCGGTTGCATGCATGATTGTTCTTGACCCCCGGAGACCAGTTTCCGTACAACCCCCGCCCCGCGTCTCTTTCCCAAATTGTCGGCAGCCGACATGTTCCTCGCAAGCGCTCCCGTGATCACGCTGCGCTGCCCCGGCGAAGCGTACGACATCCCGCTGGCGGTGCATCGCGCGCGGTTGGCGGCCGGGTATGCCAAGTGTCGACATTGTCCGCATCATCCCGCGGCGGCCGGCCAGAGTCTTTCGGGATCCGCCGCGGAGGCAGCGGGGGTCGACCCGGGTGAGTCTCCCCGGGCTCCCGCGGTGGCGGCGCTGTTTGAGCCCGAAGGAATCCGCGGAGTCTATCTGAACCAGCTCGACCGGCCGTTGGCGGGAGAACTGGCGGCGGCCTTCGCCCAGGAGTTGGCCCGCGACCTGCCCGAGATCGTGCGGGATGACGGGGCGGGTCTGGAGGTGTCGGCAGAGTCTCTTCCCGAGTGGGGGGAAGGGGTGCGTGTGCTGCAGGCGGGTGTTCCCGGGCCGACGATCGTGCTGGCCCAGGATGAACGCCCCAGCAGCTCCGATCTCGCGCGGGGAGTCTGCCTGGCACTGCGGCGGATGGGGTTCCAGGTGGTCGATCTGGGAATCGCGACACGCGGAGAATTGGGTTGGGCGATTGGGCACTTGCAGGGCGTGGGGGGCGTGTTGGTGACGGGAGCCGGGAAAGGTCCGGAATGGACCGGTCTCGACCTGGCGGGGGCGGGAGGCGCCGCGTGGTCGCTCCCCGGGCGTCTGGCGGACGTGTTGCGCACCTGGCAGACGGGCGTGGTCCGGGGAGCGCGCCGCTCGGGAGGCTTGCGCAGCAGCCGGTTGCGCGGCGAGTACCTGGCTCAATATCAACCCTGGTGCCACGCTCTGCGTCCCCTGCGCATCGCCTGGAGTTGTGCCGCACGGCTGCCCACCCGGCTCGTGCGGCAGTTGTTGCAAGCGACCGCCTGCCAGTTGTTGGAAGTGGAGACCGCGGTCCGCGGCCGTCCGCGGGAGGGGCTGGCCGAGCGCGATCTGCAGCCTCTGGTCGACTGCATTCAGCGGGAACGGGCTCACCTGGGACTGTGGGTGGACGAATTGGCCCAGCAGGTTTGGCTGGTGGATGAGCGGGGGGGGTTGGTCTCCAGTGACCGACACGCCCGTTGGTTGCAGGAGAGTGAACCCGGCACCGGTCGACCTTCGGCCGCGGTGCCGCGACTTCCCTCGCGCGAGGCGGCGGGGGGCGCGCTGGGGCAGACCCAGGTTGCGCAGGTGGAAGGTCCGGCGGGTTTCCATGGGTTCAGCACCCCCTGGGCCGGCTGTGATGCCGTGGGAACCATCGTGCGCACCCTGCGGGCGTTGAGCCAATCGGACCGCACCGTGAGTGACTGGATGAGCCACTGAGGGAACCCGACGACGCCCCCACCCGATCGGAAGTCTGGCGACTTGAAGAGGGGGAGAACGCTGGTGGTGGAGTGGCTCGACCCCTCCTGCACCCGGCTCCCGGAACCCTTCGGACCGACCCGGGAAGCGCGTCGAAATGACCGCCGCCCACCTCAATTTTTGAGGCCCCCACAGCGAACAACCGCTGGTGACGGCGTCACGAGGGTGTATTTGAATAGCTCGAGATCGAACGCTGCAACCCATTTTTTGACATGGACTTGCAAACACATAACCAGACCCTGTTGATGTCGAAGGCAAGCAAATAGTATACTTTTTAACAAGTGAACGCCAGCTAATAAAGTGGGTTGACCGGAGGGGGGGAGGATGTGTACGCTCATTTACATCATTGCAGCGCGCCTCCTGAACCGGGCTTCTGACAGTGATGTGCAGCTGGCGGTTCTGGTCTTCGGATCGGGCTGAGGTTTCACAGCGACCCCTCGGGATCTCACGGTCCCGAGGGGTCGTGTCATTTGGTGACCGTGGGCCGGGCAAAACTCCCGCAGGACACCAGGGGTCTGTCCCGCCAGAATTCGCTTGGTTCCCCAAGGGGTTGGCCATCCAGCCTCTCGACCGCGGTGGTGACAGTGGTCGACCGCTCTCTCCCGAATCGTATCCCCTGGATGCTGGCGCACTGGCTGCTGTGCCGGGGACCGAAGTGGGCCCCGTGGGTCTTCGCCCGGTGAAATTTCGTCGCGGGCCCTTCCACATCGCGGGAGGGCACGGCCGGCCGGGGTGCAGCGTGCCGGAACTTGTCCCCCGCCGGTGCCGTCTGGCTGCGGGCGGTGGCGCGGAGGAGGGAACGAGTTCGGGGCCAGGACGAGACCGTGGGGGTCGTGGCATTGCAGCGCCGGTCGGGCTAGACTGACTGTTTCGCGTTGCCACACACAGGAACACAGCTGTTTGCCGATGAGTGAGAAACTGGTTCGGGTTGGATTGATTGGGGCGGGAGCCAATACGAAACTCCGTCATATCCCGGGATTTCGCGCGCTCAGCGGGGTCGAATTGGTGGGGGTCGCGAACCGCACCCCCGCGTCGTCCCAGAAGGTGGCCCAGGAATTCGGCATTCCCAAGGTGTATCCCGATTGGCGGGCGGCGATTGCCGATCCGCAGATTGATGCCGTCTGTATTGGCACCTGGCCCAACCTGCACTGCGAGATCACCTGTGCGGCACTGACCGCCGGGAAGCATGTGCTCACCGAGGCCCGCATGGCCCGCAACTCGGCCGAAGCGCACCAGATGCTGGCGGCGGCGCAACTGCACCCCGGCCTGATCACGCAGGTCGTTCCCAGCCCGTTCGGACTGGTGCAAGACAAGTTTGTGCGGTCGCTGATCGACGCCGGTTACATTGGTGAACTGCGGGAACTGGTGGTGATTGGGGCGGACGATTCGTTCTGGGACTACACCGAGCTGCTGCACTGGAGGCAGGAGGCGGAGATCAGCGGGGTCAACGCGATGACCCTGGGGATTCTGCATGAAACCGCCTCGCGCTGGGTTCCCCCCACAACCCGCGTCTTCGCCCAGACCAAGATCTTCGAGACGACCCGCCCGAGCCGGGAAGGGAAAGGGAACGTCGACGTTTCCATACCCGACAGCATCCAGATTCTGACGCAGCTCGCCGGCGGAGCGCGGGGGTTGTACCACTTCAGCGGGGTCGATCTCTTCGGGCCCGGGAAGCAGATTCATCTCTATGGCGACCGGGGCACCATCAAGTACCGCGCCACCGCCGACGAAGAGATTGTCGAATGTGCCCGGGCGGGAGAACCCGCTCTGAAGCGGCTGGAAATTCCCGCCGAGCAGCGTGGGGGTTGGCGGGTGGAGGCTGAGTTCGTCTCGGCCATCCGCGGACTCGAGCGGGTCGCCCGGACCGACTTCGCCACCGGGGTGAGGTACATGGAGTTCACCGAGGCGGTGGCCCGCAGTGCCGCCCTCAATCAACCGGTCGACCTGCCCCTCAAGGCGCTCGGGTAGGGTTCCGCGGAAACGCGCCCCACCCTCCGCTTCCCCCAGTGGTCCGCACCGGACCGGACGGGCTCGCCCGTCACACACCACCCGCCCCCACATCCCGGCCCTCATTCGCATTCCGGGCCGGTTTTCGCAACGACGGAAAGTCACCACGATATGAAGATCCTGATCGTCGGCCAGGGAGGACGTGAGCACGCCCTGGCCTGGAAAATCCGCCAAAGCCCGCTGGTCAAGCAGATCTTCTGCGCTCCGGGAAATGCCGGGACCGCGCTCGAAGCGGTCAATGTCGACATTGCCGCGACCAACATCGAGGGACTGGTCCAGTTCGCCAAGAAGGAAAAGATCGACCTGACGGTGATTGGTCCCGAAGCGCCGCTGGTGGCGGGACTGGCCGACATTCTCGACAAGGAAGGGCTGCGGGTTTTCGGTCCCAGCCGGCAGGCGGCCGAGCTCGAAGGGAGCAAGGTCTTCGCGAAGGACCTGCTGCGGACGGCGGCCATTCCCACCGCCGAGGCGCAGGTCTTCTCGAACGCCCAGGCGGCCGAGGCGTATGTCGAGGGACGGGAAGAAACCCGGCTGGTGGTGAAGGCCGACGGTCTCGCCTCGGGCAAGGGGGTCTCGGTCTGCCAGAACAAGGAAGAAGCCCTGCAGGCGCTGCGGCGGATCATGCGGGCCCGCGAGTTCGGCGATGCCGGGGCCCGCGTGGTGATCGAAGAATGCCTCGATGGGGAAGAGGCCAGCATTCTCGCCCTGACCGACGGCGAGACCATTCTGCCGCTCGAAACCGCGCAGGATCACAAGGCCGCGTATGACGAAGACAAGGGGCCCAACACCGGGGGCATGGGGGCCTACAGCCCCGCCCCGCTGATCACCCCCCTGCTGATGGACAACATCATCGGGCAGATTCTCGTGCCGGCCGTGCACGCGATGAAGCGCCGCAACCGACCCTTCCGGGGCATTCTCTACGCCGGGTTGATGATCACCCACCAGGGACCCAAGGTGCTCGAATTCAACGTGCGGTTCGGCGACCCCGAGGCGCAGCCCCTGTTGATGCGGATGAAGTCGGACCTGGTCCCCGTGCTGGTGGCCGCGGCCGAGGGGCGGCTGCGCGAAGTCGAACCGATCACCTGGGACCCCCGCCCCTCCATCTGCGTCGTGATGGCGGCCGAGGGATATCCCGGCGAGTACCAGAAGGGACAGGTCATCCGCGGACTCGACGAGGCGAACCAGATCGAAGGGGTCAAGGTGTTCCATGCGGGCACGGCCCTCAAGAACGGCGAGGTGGTGACCGCGGGTGGACGCGTGCTGGGCGTGACCGCCGTCGGCGACCGGTTGGGAGATGCCAAGCTGCGGGCGTATCAGGCCGTCAAGCTGATTCGCTGGCCGGGGGCGTGGTGCCGGCATGACATCTCCGACAAAGCCCGGCAGTACATGCATCAGGTCGAATAGCCCGCCCCCTGTGCTCTTCCCCCGCCCCTCTGTCTGGCCGAAGGACCACCGATGATCCTGGTTGCGGGACTTTCGCCCGCCTGGCAGCAGATTGCCCAGTTGAAACAGCTGCGGGTGGGAGCAGTGAACCGGGCGATGGACGTGCGGTGGTGCGCCTCGGGGAAGGTGCTGAACGTGGGCCTCGCGCTGCACCGGCTGCGCGGGTTGGCCGCCGATTCCCCCCCGGTGCAGGTGATCTCGGTTGCCGGCGGTCCCGCCGGGGAAGAATTGCGGGCCCACTGCGCCCGGCTCCAGATGCCCGTGGAGTGGATCGGCACCCGGGCCCCCACCCGCGTCTGCACGACGCTGCTCGACCGGGAGACCGGCCAGACCACCGAGATTGTCGAGAACGCCCACCCGATCGAACCGTCCGAACTGGCTGCGTTTGAAGAAGCGTTTCGTCAACGGGCCCGGGAGGCGAAGATGGTCGTGCTGACAGGTTCGTTTCCCGCGGGGACGCCCGTCGATTTTTACGCCCGCCTCGCCCGGCACACCGCCGCTTTGCTGGTGGTGGATGCCCAGGGTGCGCCGCTCGTGGCGACCTGGCCGGTCCAACCCGCCGTGATCAAACCCAATCGCGAAGAACTGGGGAACACTCTGGGCCGGGCGCTCGAGACCTCCGCTCAACTCCGGGCCGCCTTGGCCGAGTGCCAGGCCCGCGGAGCACGCGGTGTCGTCATCAGCCAGGGGGCGGGACCGGTGCTGGTCGCCAGCGGCACAGAAACCCGTTGGCTGCACCCCCCGGCCGTTCCGGTGGTCAACCCCATCGGCAGTGGCGACTGCCTCGCGGCAGGTCTGGCCTGGGGGTTGGCCCGCGGCCTGTCGCTGCCCGAGAGCGCCCGCTGGGGAGTGGCCGCCGCCGCCGACAATGTCTCGCAGCTCGATCCCGCCGATCTGGCGACCCCACGGGTACGGGCCCTGTTCGACCAGGTGCGGGTGGAACCGTCTTCGCCCGGAAATGAACCGGTCGCCTGAGAGGCTGTTTTCCGTGTTGAACCGCACTGAGTCGGCCGGGGGTGACTGGACGGGGGTGACTGGCCGGGGGATGACTGGACGGGGATGACTGGCCGGGGGCAACCCCGAGGGCCGCGAATGATTGTGCCGCCCCTGCGCTGTCGGTCCTGGGCCTGCCGTCGGGTGGGACCACGCCGGCACTGCGCTCTTCTGCGAGACGCTGGTCCGACCGGAGAACGGCGGGAAACTCTGCGGATTCCACGGCAGGAACGTGCCGATTGTGCCGGGGAACACGGTTCCTCCGGCGACACGACCGGTCACGCCGGGGAAGACCTTCTTCCCGACTGTTGCCCGGGTCGACATAATGTGAGAGAGGATTGATGCGTTCTTCATCCCCCTTCGTCCCCCCTCGGGCACAGCCTGCTGGCAGTCGCACGATGACTTCGAGCCTGGTTCCCTTTTCTACCGAGCTGGACCATCCCAGCCCCTACTACCTGGGGGCGGAGATCGAGCCGCAATTGCCGGAGGTGCTGACGGCGTTCGAACACGACCGCTGCTTCCTGGTGACGAGTCGGCCGTTGTATGAGCGGATGGGGCGGGGCCTCGCGAAACGGCTGCGGCAGGCGGGCATCGCCTTGAAGGTGGTGTTGGTGGGGGATGGCGAGCGCGAGAAGAGTTGGCGTTCGCTGCGGCAGTTGGGGGAAGCCCTGATCGCCGGGGGGGCCACCAAGGATTCGCTGGTGCTGGCTCTGGGGGGAGGCGCCCTGGGCAATCTCGTGGGGCTGGCGGCGGCGCTGCTGTATCGCGGCGTGCGGTTTGTCGAGATCCCCACGACGCTGATGGCCCTCACCGACAGCACGCTGAGCAACAAGCAGGCGATCAATGGCCGGCGGGGCAAGAACCTCTTCGGCAGCTACCACGCCCCGGTGCTGATCTGGGGTGACGTCGCCTACGCCCGCTCGGAACCCGACCGGCAACGCCGGGCCGGGGTGGTGGAGGGAATCAAGAACCTGCTGATCACCGGGCGGGGCCGCGCGGAGGCGATCGAACTGCTGAATGCATGGCGCGCGGGGGACCTGTTGGGGCTGACCCGGCGCCTGATCGATTCGAAACTGCCGATCTTGCGGGCCGACCCGACCGAACGGGGCTCGGCCATCATCCTCGAATATGGGCACACCTTCGGGCATGCCATCGAGTGGCTCGCGGCAGGCCGGCTGTTTCATGGCGAGGCAATTTCGATTGGCATGTGCCTGGCCGCCCAGCTCTCGAACGCCCTGGGCTGCGCCTCGGACCGATTTGTCGCGGAACATGAGGAACTGCTGGGGGAACGGCTGGGAACACCCACACAACTGCCAGCCGAGATTGCCCCCCGCCAACTGCTGGAAACGATGCACCGCGACAACAAACGCTCGCGGAAAGGACTGGGCTACCTGCTGCTGCGCTCCTGGGGGGAATTTGTGAATCCCGAGGGAGACCGGCAGACCAAGGTCGAAGACGAGCTGGTGCTCAAGCTCTTGTCGCAACAGGCGGCACCCACCACACCCCGGGTCAAATCGGTCCGCTGACCCTCGGGAGATCCTCCGCAGTTCGACCCCCGGCGGGTCGACTCGAACGAGGCCTGGCGGTGAGGTCCGCCTCCACCGTTGGGCCGCAGCACAGGAATAATGACGCATGGCTTTGGAGTTTGAATCACGGGTGGCGTTGGTGACGGGGGGCTCGCGGGGCATTGGGCGGGCCATCGCCCTGCAGCTGGCCGCGGGGGGAGCCGATGTGGCGATCTCTTACGCGAACCGGCCCGAGCCGGCGGGGGAGACGGTCGCGGCGATCGAGAAGCTTGGCCGACGGGCCGCCGCCTTCCGCTGTGATGTGATGAACCAGGCCGATGTCGACCATCTGGTGGCGGGGACCCGCGCGACCCTGGGACCGATTGACCTGCTGGCCCATTGCGGGGCGATCAGCAACACCTGTTCGCACGACGAGCTGTCGTTCGACGTCTGGGCCGAGACGATCGACGCCAACCTGCACGGGGCGTTCCGGGCGGTGTTCGCCGTCAAAGACGAGATGATCCAGCGGGAGTTCGGCCGGATTGTGCTGTTGTCTTCGGTCGCCGCGTTGCGGCCGCGGGCCCGGCAGATTCACTACTCGGCTGCCAAGGCGGGGGTCATTGCCCTGGCGCGGTGCTGTGCCGAGGCGTTCGCCCCCCACAACGTGCGGGTCAACTGCATCGCTCCGGGGCTGATCGACACCGAGATGGCGCGGGTCCTCTCGCCGGCGACGATGGCGGCGGTGATCGAGCAGACCCCGTTGCGGCGGCTGGGGAAGCCCGAGGAGATTGCCGAGCTGGCCTGCTTCCTGCTGAGCGAGCGGTCGGGCTTTATTGTGGGTCAGACCATCAGTGCCTGTGGTGGACGGGTGACCCTCCCCTGACGGCGGGGCCGGTTTCCGCCTGTCACCGGGCGGGGGTGGGGCCGGGGTGTTGCCGCCACCCAGCGGATTGCGGTTCTTTTGCTGTGCGTCGAGTGGTCCCTGTACCGGGGCGGAAGAAATTGCTGTCCCCCCCCGGGGCGGCGTGTTACACTCGATGCAGCGGGCAGATTCCTTCGTTTTGAGAGTGGCCAGAGCAACATGACTCCCCCCCCCACAGCGGCTCCCCCGGCTCCCGTGCGTGCCTCGGCCAGCGTCCCCGACGCGGCCGGCCGGTTTGGCGAGTTTGGGCGGCGTTTCGTCCCCGAGACGCTGATGCACGCCCTGGAACTGCTGACGACCGAGTACACCGGGGCCCGGCAGGACCCCACGTTTGAGTCCGAGCTGAACCAGCTCTTGAAGAACTACGTGGGTCGACCGAACCCGTTGTACTTCGCCAAAAGGCTGACCGAGCATTGCGGCGGGGCCCGCATCTACCTCAAACGGGAAGACCTCAACCACACCGGGGCGCACAAGATCAACAACGCCCTGGGCCAGACGCTGTTGACGAAGCGGATGGGGAAGAGCCGGGTGATCGCCGAGACCGGTGCCGGGCAGCACGGGGTGGCCACCGCCACCGCCTGTGCCCACTTCGGGCTCCCCTGTGTGGTCTACATGGGAGAAGAAGACATTCGTCGGCAGAAGCTGAATGTGTTCATCATGCGGACGATGGGGGCCGAAGTCCGGCCGGTGACCAGCGGCTCGCGCACCCTGCGGGACGCCATCAACGAAGCGATGCGCGACTGGATGTCTTCGGTGCAAGACACCCATTACATCATTGGTTCGGTGGTGGGGCCGCATCCCTTCCCGATGATCGTCCGCGACTTCCAGTCGATCATCGGCCGCGAGACCCGCGCCCAGTGCCTCGAACAGTTGGGTCAGCTGCCCAACGAGGTCATTGCCTGCGTGGGGGGTGGCTCGAATTCGGCCGGGATGTTCTACCCGTTTGTCGAGGACGACAGCGTGGCCCTCACCGGCGTCGAGCCGGGGGGGCGGGGCAGCCAGCCCGGCCAGCACGCCTGCACGCTGAGCTACGGTGTGAAGGGGGTGTTGCATGGCAGTTACAGCTATGTGCTACAGGATGCCGACGGACAGACCGAAGATGTGCACTCGGTCTCGGCCGGGTTGGACTATCCGGGTGTCGGCCCGGAGCACAGCTACTGGAAAGACACCAGACGGGTGAACTACACCCCGGTGCTCGATTCCGAGGCGATGGACGCGTACCACATGCTGGCGCGGACCGAAGGAATTCTGCCCGCCCTGGAAAGCTCACATGCCGTGGCCCAGGCGCTGAAGACCGCCGGCCTGCGTTCGAAGGACGAAGTGGTGGTGATCTGCCTGTCGGGCCGGGGTGACAAAGACGTGTATGAAGTGGCGCGGGTGCAGGGACTGGAGATCTGACCGGCGCTCGCGGCCGACCTGGACTCGGGAGCAATCGGACTCGGGAGCAATCGGACCCGGGACCCGGGACCGCGAATGAGGCACGATGGACCGGCCGACCTGCGGCCACGGCCACGCCTTTGAACCGGCCTGGTGGGACGCAGCCTGGTGGGACGCCGCCTGGGGGAACGCACCAGAAGCGCTCGCTCCAGAGTCGCACGACGGCCAAAACCGGGCGAACAGTGGTCTCGCAAGATTCCGCCGCACGCGACCTGCGGGACGGGGAATGTGACAACAGCGAAGCGGGAGTGGATGGGAATCGAACCCACCTGACGTCCTGTTCGGACGTCACACCGGGTTTGAAGCCCGTGGCGGTCACCAGATCCGCGTTCACTCCCCAGGTTTCTTCAGGATACCCCAAAGTCCGGCCGAAGACAGCCCC
>CAIOTJ010000451.1 GCA_903861195.1 uncultured Planctomycetaceae bacterium
ACCGTTGAGTTTGGGACCAACCTCGTGAATGGCCCCTATGCCGACACCCATTTGGGTGAGCTGTTCCGGGCCACGCGGCGGCTGCGCGAACGGGATGCGTACCGCTTCGCAGATTTCGAACGCTTTATTCCCACGCTCAATCAGCCCGCCGCCTTCATCGCCAGCCCAGTCTATTCAGAAAACCGAATGGCGGGTGTGCTGATCCTGCAGTTCCCGATTGATGAACTCAGCCGAATCCTCACGGGCAACTATGAATGGCAGCGTGAGGGGTTGGGGGAATCGGGTGAGGTCTATGTGGTCGGTAAAGACCGCCTGCTGCGGACGCGCACGCGGTTCTTCATCGAGGCCACCCGGCGGGCCGAGCAAGAACAGACCACTCAGCCGGTCGATGACTTTCTGGCCGAGCTGCGTGGCAGCGGAGTGGCCGAACAGGTTCTCAAGCGCATAAAACGGCAGGGAAATGCCCTGTTGGCGCTACCGGTCGAGACTTTGGGGGTCACCCGGGCCTTGGCGGGCCAGGAAGGAACAGACCGATACCTTGACTACCGTGGTCAACCGGTGGTGGGCTCCTACGCCCCCCTCGATTTCGAAGAGACCCGTTGGGCAATTTTAGCCGAAATGGACGAAGAAGAGGCGTTTGCTCCCGTTTGGGATTTCACCCGCAAAGTGATGACGATGTCGGCCGCCATCGCGGTCGCCATCCCGCTGCTGGGACTGTTGCTGTCGAACCTGTTCCTGGCTCCGGTCCGATCGCTGACGGCGGCCGCTCAAAGCATCTCCCGGGGGGAGATGGGAACGCTGGCCACGGTGTCGACCCGCGATGAATTCCGCGAACTGGCCGACGCCTTCAACGAAATGTCGGCGGGACTGAAGGACAAGACCGAGGAACTGGAACTGAAGGTTCGTGAGAACGAAGAGCTGCTGCTGAACATTCTGCCGGCACCGGCCGCGGCCAAGCTGCGGGGGGGAGACGCGGCGGCCACCGAAAACTTTGGCGACGTGACCGTGCTGTATGCCGAGATCCAGGGGCTGACCGAATACTCGAAGGCGGAGGGGGAAGAACGGGGCCTGGCGTTGCTCAACGATCTGGTGGTGGCGTTCGACGACGCCGCCGAACAGATTGGGGTCGAGAAGGTGAAGACCTCGGGAGCCACCTACCTGGCCGTCTGCGGCCTGTCGGTGCAGCGGCCCGACCATACCAGCCGGGTGGTGGACTTCGCCCAGGAACTGGTCCGCATCGTGGAACGGGTCAACCGGGACCGGGGTTCGAAGTTGCGGCTGCAGGTGGGGATCAATGCGGGTCCAGTCACCGGGGGGGTGGTCGGGCGCAACAAGTTCATCTACGACCTGTGGGGGGAAACGGTCTCGGTGGCCCGGCGTCTGGGCGAACGGTCGGAATCGCTGTCGTCGGTGCGGCTGACCAGGCCGGTGCGGGAACGTGTGCAGGAACAGTATCCCCTGGGGGAGCCCCACTCGGTCGAATTGCCGGGCCGGGGCGCTGTCGAGACCTGGCAACTTTTGACGACTTCTCAGGAGGACCGGTGACATGTGGTCGCTCGCCTGGACAGTACTCTCCGATTTTGTGCAGCATTCCCCCCGCTGGGCCTTCACACTGATCTTGGGTTTACCACTGTTGGTGTTGGTGCTGACCGAGGTGCTCACTCGGCTACGCCGCCGCGAGCACCCACTGGCACGGGGTTTGGCCCTGATCCGCAACCTCGTGATTCCGTCGGCGGCCCTGTGGATTTTCCTGTCGCAGGTGGTGGGGCATGCCGACGACCACCTGCTGGTCCGCCTGAGCCAGACGTTGGCTTGGTTGACCGGGCTGATCGCGGTCCTGCGGATCGTCAATGACCTGGTGTTCGAGTCCGATTCCGTCTCCGCCAACTGGCGGGCGAACGTCCCCTCGCTGTTCCGAGACCTGGTGCGGGTCTTCCTGGTGGCGATCGGGGCGGCGATCATCTACTCGGTGGTATGGGGCCGATCCCTCGAAGGAGCGGTGGCCGCCCTGGGCGTGACCTCGATCGTGATCGGTCTCGCGCTGCAGGAACCGCTGAGCAACATCGTTTCCGGCGTGATGCTGATGTTCGAACGGCCGATCAATCTGGGCGACTGGGTCAGTGCCGACGGGGTCACCGGCAAAGTCCAGGAAATCAACTGGCGTTC
>CAIOTJ010000452.1 GCA_903861195.1 uncultured Planctomycetaceae bacterium
AACGACGCGCCGGCTCTCGCGGCTTCGGATCTGGGCGTCGCGCTGGGGTGCGGGACGGACATTTCCCGGGATTCTTCGCAGGTCTGTCTGCTTTCCAGTGAACTGGACCGGCTTCCCTGGGCGATCGGCTTTGCCCGCCGGCTGGTTCGGACCATCCGGGGCAATCTCTGGTGGGCCTTCGCTTACAACGTCGTGGGGGTGGCGCTGGCGTGTTCGGGCCGGCTCAATCCCGCGCTTGCGGCGCTGGTGATGGTGATCAGCAGCGTGCTGGTGATCATGGCCGCTCTGCGGGCTGGCCGGCTCGATGAGTTGGAACTCGCTCCCCTCGGGCCGCGAGCCGCAACGGACCCGGAAACTCTCTCTGGGGGCAGACTTCCGCCGGGCAATCTGCCGCCGGACGATGTCTCTTCCCCCCCCACTCCATGACCGGCCATCACCATGCCTGAATTGTCACTGGTGTTGTTAGGCGGTTTGCTGGGTTCGTCCCATTGTCTGGGAATGTGTGGGGGATTTGCGCTGACCGTGGGGCTGGGGGCCAGTCATTGGAGAGCGAATCTGGCACGGCAGCTCATCTACACGCTGGGGCGGGTCACCACGTACATGTTCCTGGGGGCGGTGGTGGGGTTTGCCGGTTGGCGGCTGACCCGCTGGCCGGCGGGAGGCGTGCTGATCCAGGCCGGGTTGGCGCTGCTGGCGGGAGTCTGGTTGATCTGGCAGGGACTGGAGTCGTCGGGATTGTGGCAACGGCTGACGCGGCGGCGGAACCCGGGAGCGGTTGGTCTCCCCCTGTGTTCGGCGAAATCGGTGTTGTCGGCCTTTCTTCAGTCGGGCCGTCCGCTCGATACGCTGGTGGCGGGAGTGCTGACCGGTTTTCTGCCGTGTGGGCTCGTCTATGCGTATCTCGCCCTGGCGGCGAGCACTACACATCCCGTCTGGGGGGCACTTACCATGGGCCTGTTTGGACTGGGGACCGCTCCTCTGATGATCAGCACCGGACTTGGGGCCTCGGTGCTCTCGCTCGCGGGACGCCGTAATCTGTTGCGAATTGCCGCGGTGGCGGTGATTGTGACCGGGTTCCTCACGATCGATCGGGGGCTGCGGTTCGCCGCGGCACAGTGGGGGGCCGAAGCTTCGAGCAATGCCTGTCCCTATTGTGAGCCAGATTCCTCCGTGAAAGGGACAGAACCTGCGGACATTGTTCCGGACAACGCCCCTCCCGCCGCTCACTGAGATTCAGTCGAGGCCATGAGCACGGAGCTTGTTCCGCAAGGTCTCGCGATGGAGTCCCAACAGGGCTGAGGCGGCGGCCCGGTTTTGCCCGGATTGTTCAAGGGCCGTCTGCAGCAGCGGGGGCTCGACAATCGACAGCAGCGCCTCATAGAGACCTCCCGCCGAATCCTCTGGGGATGTGGAGAGTGTAGTCCGGGCCCAATCCGCAACGAGCCGCCGCATTCGCTCCCGGATCTCGGGGCACTCGCTGGCGGCTGAGTCGACCGGGGTCGCGCTCCGCACACTCGGGGGCAAATGTTCGGGGCCGATGCTCCCCTGACGGGCGTGCACGGCGGCGTGTTCCATCGCATTCCGCAGTTCCCGAACATTTCCGGGCCAGGAATGAAATTGCAGCAGGTGCAGTGCCTCGGAAGACAGTGTGGCTGCAGCCCCCTGGGGAGACATCGAGAGGAAGTGCGCAGCCAGCGGCGCGATGTCTTCCTCCCGGGCCCGCAAGGACGGGACTGCGATCCTCACCGCATTCAGTCGGAAGTACAAGTCCTGGCGGAATTGCCCTTGGGTCAGCGATTCCTCGAGGGGGCGGTTGGTGGCCGCCAGCACCCGCACATCGACCCGTCTCAGGTCGGTGGAGCCGACGGGGAAGAACTCTCGCTGTTCAAGCACCCGCAACAACTTGAGCTGCAGGGACTCGGGAATGTCTCCAATCTCGTCGAGGAACAGGGTTCCGCCTTGGGCCAGTTCGAACAGTCCGGGGCGGCTCGACTGGGCTCCCGTGAAGGCGCCTCGGGCATGCCCGAAGAGTTCAGCCTCCACGAGACTGGGGTTGAGGGCGGGAAGGCAGACAGGAACGAAGGGGGCGTCGCGCCGGGGGCTGTGGCGATGGATGGCCCGCGCGACCAATTCCTTGCCGGTTCCACTCTCTCCCGTGATCAACACCGAACTGGGGGACGGGGCCACGAGGGCGATCTGCCGAAAAATCTGCTGCATGGCGGGGGAACGCCCCACCAATCGGTCTTCGGACTCGGGGGAGGGGACCGATGCCGTGTTCTGGTCGCCCGTTCGGGGCCCGGAATGAAATTCCAGGGCGCGGCGGAAGACCACGAGGGCTTCGTCGAGGTCGAAGGGTTTGATCAGGTAGTCGAACGCGCCGTGGTGCAGCGCCCGCACCGCCGTCTCCAGATCACCGAAGGCGGTCATGATCACAATGGTCAAGCCCGGCCAGCGTTGACTCCATTCGACGAGAGCAGACAACCCGTCTTTTCCCGGGAGCCGGACATCGAGGATCACGAGGTGCGGTTTCCAGCCCGCTTCCAGACGGCGCTCCCCCTCTTCCGCCGAAGGGGCCAGTTCGATGGTATGTCCTTCTTCGGCGAGCGCCTCGCGAACCGACCAGCAGATGGTCGGTTCGTCATCAACGATCAGGACTCGGCTCATGGGGGCGAACGCCAGTTGGAGAGGAGAACCTTGGTATTCTACACCGGGAAGGAGAGGGTGAAGATGGTCTCGGCTTCCTCGCGGCGCCAGGAGAGCTCTCCCTGATGGTCCTGGGCGACCTGTCGGACGAGGGTCAGGCCCAGCCCCACCCCCTCGGGCTTGGTGGTGACAAACGGCTGGCCGAGGCTGGCGACGACGGCCGGGGCCGGTCCTGGACCATTATCCCGGATTTCCACGAGAAGCGACGAATCTTTCTGGCGGGCACTGAGCGAGACGGCTCCGTGAGGGCCGGCCGCCTCGATGGCATTGAGGGCCAGGTTGAGGAGCGCGGCCTGCAGCGCCCCGGGATCCCCCTGCAGTTGCGAATCGCCCTCCGGAGAGGCGACCGTCAGTCGTACACCGCCATGTTCGCAGGCGGGGGTGATCAGCTCGGAAACGTCCTTGAGCAGTGCCTGCACCGAGAGGGCTGTCGGTGGTCGTGGTTCATTGCGACCCAGTGAGAGCAGGCCGCGAACCTGGGTTTCCAGCAGAGCCAACTGCCGCAGGGCGACGGTCACACTTTGGTCCTGACCGGCCCCGGGGCAGCGCCGGGCATGCAACTGCAGGGCCAACTTCGCCCCCGTGGCCGCGTTGCGCAACTGGTGGGCCAGGCCTCCCGCCAATTGGGCCAGCAGCCGTTCCCGCTCGGAAAGAGCGATGGTCCCCTCCAGCTCGCGCAGCCGCGAGGTCATGCGGTTGACCGAGATTTCGAGGTCCCGCAGCTCGTCGTCGCGGGTCTGGACGGGGATCTCGCGAAAATCTCCCGCCGCGATGGCGGCCGCCTGCGATTCCAGATTTCGCAAACGCCGGCTCATGCGCTGAGAAATGAGGAACGCAAGACCCGCGGTCAGGAAGACCGACAAGGCCCCGACCGAAAGAGGATAAACGGCCGCCTGCCAGCGAGCGGCGTTCCACGAGTTCTCTGGAGACAGCACATACAGGGTTTGGGCGTTCGAATTGGGATTCCGTTCGAGCCGGGCGATGCGATAACGGGTCGAATCGAGCTGCACCGCGGGGACCTGAGGCAGAGTCGAAAGATCCGTCGAGGGGGGCAGTTGCAGCCGCTCGAGGTCGGGGACCGGCGGCGGGAGGGTCGAGGCGATGGGGGTGCCCCGCGCATCCACCGCCACGAAATGAGCACCGGACAAGCCACGCATTTGCGAAAGAACGGTGTCGTTGATGGGAAAGCTGGCTTGGGCCAGGGTCCCCACCACCTGCTGCAGTGCGGCCAGTTGGACTTGTTCTTGGGCTCGGGCGGCGAGCCAGGCGGCAGCCATGGTCGCCGCCAGTACCGACAACAGCGTGACCCCGGCGAAGGGGAGCAGAATCTGGTTGCGTATGGACCAACGCACAGTGCAATCAGCCTTTCCTCGCAGGTCTCGTCTCCCGGGGGGGCGGGGGGCACACCGCGGAGAGCCCCAGGGGCTTGCCGTGAAACGCTCCGGGGAATCGATTCCGTGGATTTGATTGAGTGTACGGAATTCTCATTCCTCTGGCAGAGAGTGCTGTGGCGGAATCTTCGCCGGGGTGGCGAAAAAACCGCCGGGAGACTGTTGTTGAGGGAGGCGCGCTTCCAACCGATTCCAACCCGACTGACGGAAAAAGAGGGCATGAATTCGTACAGGTACGGAGTGGTACGCCGGTTGCTGTTCTGAGTCCCGCTGGCCGCATGGAACCCTGCTGCAGATCTCACCCGGTTACGAAATGCGACGACGGACAGGCTTCACGTTGATTGAACTGTTGGTGGTGATTGCCATCATCGGGATTCTGGTGGCGTTGCTCTTGCCTGCCGTGCAGCAGGCGCGCGAGGCGGCGCGGCGGACGCAATGCAAAAATCATCTGCGCCAAATTGGTCTGGCGATGCACAACTACGCCGCCTCCAACACGCTGTTTCCTCCCAGTGCCTGCATCAATCCCAAGATCATCACGAATGCCTCCTGGTCGATTCATGGCCGCCTGATGCCTTTTTTGGAGCAGTCGAATCTCTATGTCCAGATTGATCTGAGCCGGGCCTGGTCCAATTTTCCGATCATCAGCGGCTATCGGATCCCTTTGTACGCCTGCCCATCCGACCCCAAGTCGAATCAGCAGCGGAATACGAACAACAACGGGATCTTTCTTTATCCCACCAACTACGGTTTCAATCTGGGGACCTGGTTCGTCTATGACCCGGTGACTGGGCAGGGGGGGGATGGAATTACCCATCCCAACAGTGCCCTGTCATCCTCGGCTGTGCGTGACGGCATGAGCAACACCCTGATGGCGTCGGAAGTCCATTCCTGGCAGGCTTATACCCGCAATGGAGGGCCTCCGAGTACGAATGTTCCCCAATCCATCGCGGATGTTGCCGTCTGCGCCGACAGCGGGTTGAAGGACCGCATTCAACTCTCTTCGGCGGATGGAACCGGACACACGGAATGGGCAAATGGGCATTCGCACCACAGTGGGTTCACGACCACGCTGGGGCCGAACACTGTGGTGACCTGGATTTACCAGGGGGTGACATTTGATGTGGATTACAGCTCCCGACAAGAGGGGAGCCATCTGACGAGCCCCAGCTATTCAGCGCTGACTTCGCGCAGCCATCACACCGGTTTGGTGCATTCGCTGTTGGCCGATGGATCGGTGCGGGCCATCAGTTCGAACGTCAATTTGCAGATCTGGCGGGCTCTGGGAACACGGGCGGGAGGCGAAGTGCCCGGGGAATTTTGAGTTCCCAGACGACTGTGTGCCCCTCCAGAGCGCCGAAGGGGGTCATTCCGCCGCGAGACCCGCCCGGCCCCCCAACTGCAGGCTGAGTGGCACTTCCAATCCGTGGCGGTGCATCAGGCCGGCGTTCGCGAGAATCAGATGGGGGGGACCGTCGGCCTGGATTGTGCCTTGGTCCAGCACCACGACCCGGCTGCACAGGTCGAGGATCATTTCCAGATCGTGGGTGGCGATCAACTGGGCCGCCTCGCACGATTTCAGGATTTCGATCAATTGCCGCCGCGAACGGGGATCCAGGTTGCTCGAAGGCTCGTCGAGGGCCAGCAGATTGGGTTCGCAGGCCAACACTCCAGCCAGACAGACCCGCTTGCGTTCACCGCAGCTCAATTGCAGTGGCGACCGCGATTCGAATCCCTCCAGTCCCACCTGGGACAGAGCGTTGCGGGTCCGGCGGGCCACTTCCTCTGCGGGAAACCCCAGATTGCGGGGACCGAACGCCACATCTTCGCCGACCGTGGGGCAGAAGATCTGATCATCAGGATCCTGAAACATGATTCCCACGATACGGCGGATTTCTGGAGCCGTGCGGGGGGTGACGGGCATGCCGAGGACTTGCACGGGCGAGACAGCGGTGGATTGACCCGATGGACCTGTTCCGGGGGGGGTTGCCGACTCGCCGAACAGCAGCCCATTCAGGTGCAACAGCAGGGTGGTTTTGCCGGCACCATTGGGGCCAACCAGACCAACGACCTCACCCACGGAGATTTCGAGCGAAATATCGTGCAGCGCGAATTGACCGCCAGCATACCGGTAGCGCAGGCGCTCGATGTTCAGGATCGAGCCCCGGCGGTGGTTGTTGAGTTGGTCAGTTTGGGGGGCTGCGATCGTCACGATTGGCTTTTGGGGAGTCGACCGGTCCAGCCACGACTGCACATGGCTCCGTGGATCCGTTCAGCGCGATTGAGAGA
Organism: uncultured Planctomycetaceae bacterium; assembly: GCA_903861195.1. GTDB lineage: Bacteria > Planctomycetota > Planctomycetia > Planctomycetales > Planctomycetaceae > UBA10511. The sequence goes on from CAIOTJ010000452.1 coordinate 6,381, forward strand.
ACGAATCAGCAACATACCAAGGAGATTGGCCGCATCGCGCCAGGCATGCCACAGTGAGGGGTGACTGACCGTTCGGGCTCGTTGGGCCGTCCGCATACGGACCAACTCATCAAACACCACGAAACAGTAGCGGTACATAAAGGCGAGCAGTTCGACGAAGCGGTGGGGCATCCCCATCGCGGCGAGAGCCTCGAGCAAGGGGTCGAATGGGGTGGTGTTGACCAGCCACAACCCTGCGAGGAAAGACAGCACGCTGCGTACGGCAATCAAGAGAGCCAATTCCCAACCGGTGGAGAGCCCACTGGAGAGGGGCCCTGCAAAAGCGAATCCCAGCACCGGCGGGAGGAGCCAGGCCAACCGTTGGAGAACGTAGGCGCGGGGGATTTCGGCAAGGGTCAGGCCGGTGACGACCAGGCAAGCCGCCAGTCCCAGCAGCGGCCAGTGGGACAACGGAGTGACCATCACGACCACCAAATACACCAGGAGCCCCCACAGTTTGGTCCGGGGGGCCAGTCGGTGGCACCAGGTGTCACCGCGGGCGTAGCGGTCGAGAAAGTCAGCCCGCATGCAGTTTCTCCGCAGGGGGGTCACCGGAGGGCATGCCCCGGGACAGAAGCCAGCCCAACACGAGGACAGTGGTGGTTCCCAACAGACCGGCCAGAGCGGTGGCCACCTTGCCCCAGAGCGGATCATCGGCCTCCGTCCCGGGGACTGGGAGGGAGTAGTCTTCGAGCAGGATGGGGGAGGCCGGCGTCACTCTTGAGCCAAACCCGGTCTCCTGGGCGACTTTCTCGAGGCCATCGGGAAGTTCCGATGCGAAAGGAGCGACAAAGGCCGAAATCAGGAGCGCCGCGACAACTCCCGTGCCGACGAGGTTCCGCAGATTTCCGGACGGGGCTGTGAGGGGGGCGTGGACCAGATCGGGGCGTTGCAACAGCACCACTGACAGGATCGCCCCCGTGATGAGTGCCTCCCCCACTCCAATCAGGCTGTGGAAACCGGCCATCAGCAGCCAAACACGGGAGAGAGGGAAAGTTCCCGAGGGATACGAGAGCCAAAACTGGAGGCAAAAGCAGGCGGCCGAGGCCAGCACACTGCTCCAGGCAGCCAACATTCCCGCAATGAGGGTGCCCCGGGGGTTGGGAAACCGGCTGCGAATTCCCTGAAACACCAGCCAGGCTGTCCAGGGCGCCACCAGAGCCATGTTCAAGACATTGGCTCCGTAGGCGAATTTGCCCCCGTCGCTGAACAGGGCCATCTGGACGAACAACACCAGCGACAGGGCGACCGAGGCCCCCAGAGGACCCAACAGGATGGCTGCCAGAGCTGCACCGATGAGATGCCCCGACGCGGGGAGTCCGATCGGGAAATTGACCATTTGACCGGCAAACACCAGTGCGGCGAGCATACCGGTGAGGGGAACGGTCCGCGTGGCGAGGGTCTGATCGAGTCGGCGGAAGGCGTGCTGCAGGCAGAATGCGGCGACCACACCCGTTCCCAGGCAGACTCCTGGGCTCAGAACTCCGTCGGGGATGTGCATGGAACCGGGGCGTGGAGCGGGAATTCGAAACAGGAAATTTGAATGTAGGCTGGGAGCCGAGGCCTTGCCAACCGAACAGGGCAGAAACCGAGCTGCCCGAGTGGTAAGACTTCAGCGAAAAGTGTGGAATCTCGCAGAAAGTCGCGAGAAAAACGCGATTGACCGGAAAAGCCTGCGGAATTCTCCCGGAGGAACATTGAGATTGATCGTCAGGAGACGAAACCTCCGCAGGACCGGGCCGAACGCTATCAAAGCGACTCAAGTCAATACCAGTCTTGGATCGAAAAACTGTGTCAGACGTTTTGCGCCGAAAAGAATGCCAGGAACGCAATCCCCCACCAAGGGGTTGTCTGGCGTGAACCCCGGCTCAGAGCGTGGATGGAATGGAGTTTCGCGGCTCGGTCCGGCGGTTTCAGGTTTGGTGAAGCCGCAGGATGTGGGGGCCAGAATTCATTCCACCAACCGAGAGCCAAGAGCAACTGGCCAACGACGGATCCGCAACCATCGGATGCCGGTTGTGTTTGGGGCTCGGTGCGCGACTGAGTTTGAGTCTGGTCGTGTGTCTGATTTGTGAATCGCCACTTTCGGCGACAGACCGCTGAGGCGAAAAACCGACAGCCGTCTTCCACCAACTCGAGGATTGTTTCGACCCAGAACCGTGCTGGCATGCCAGGAGGACCACATGGCAAGGACCGCCGAGCAGCACGGTAGAAACGATTCTCCAGAGGGCCCGCATCCCTCTGCCGTACCGACTGACAAGTCACTGGAGAGCCCGCCATGAAGACGATCTTTACTACTGGACAAGTAGCTAAGATCTGTAAAGTTGCCCCCCGTACTGTGAGCAAGTGGTTCGATTCAGGCCGCTTGCGCGGCTATCGGATCCCCGGTTCGCAGGATCGGCGGATTCCCCGCGAGCATCTCATCCGGTTCCTCAAGGAACACGGGATGCCGCTGGGTGAACTCGAAGATGAAGCAGTGGGCAAAATTCTGATCGTTGGAGCTGAGGCCTCGATCCGCGGTGGCCTCCGCGAACAAATGAGTGCCGACACGTTCAAGCTCGATTTCGCCAACAGCGGATTCGAAGCTGGAATCCAGGCCGAGTCGCTGCACCCCGACTGCGTGGTGATCGACTTCATCATGGGGCGCAGCGAAGCCCTCATGATCGCCCAAAACCTCCGCAAGAACGCCGAGTACGCCGATGTCGTGCTGGTGGGACTGCTGAGCGATGAAGACAACACGAGCGGCTTCGACCGTTCGATCTTCAGCGAAACTTTCCGGAAACCATTCGACACGGCCCTGCTGGCCGAACGGATTCGCACCCTGGTCAGCCGCCGCAAGCAGTTGGCCTAGTGATCGGAGGTCTTTCGTTCGCGGCAGTTCACTTCCGGCACCAGTTCAGCGACGCCAGGGACGGCCCGCCCCGGAAGTTTGGTCCCTCCGACTGCCCGTCGAACGCGGGATGACCGCTGTTTTCGCCGACCGGCCCGCTCAGAATTCTGAGCCGGGCCGGTTCGCTTTTCAGGGGGAACCGACATCCCGGCTGCGACGGCCCCGAACAGCCCTGTGGGGCCGGTGGCGGGCCAATGAGGTCGGTCGGTATCCTTCCCCTACAACGGTCCTGGAAAAGTGGTTTCCCGAGGACTGGCCGGGAGATCGTCCGAAGGGGACCCGTGTTCAATTCGCTCATAGCTTCGCACCCGGCAGAGTCGCTGCAGACGTTGGACCGGTCCCCATGGGGCCGGAAGTGGCCCTGGTGGCTGCTGGGGGTGGTGGTCACTGTCGCCATCACGCTGCAGCTCGATCCGGCGGGCGACCATCCGGGAGGCTGGTCGGGGCCGGGCATCACCACCGACGAGCCGCTGAATGTCGCTCAGGGGGTGCTGCTCGCTGATCGGGTATTCAATCTCGATTTGTCCGGTTTCCGCCGAGTCGATGCGGCACTGCCCGATTACCCACCCTTGGGCCGCGTCGCCCTGGGGTTGGGACATGAGATCGCCTGGATGCTGTGGCCCCCGGCTGACACCGGGGCCGCCTACTCCATCGCCTGTGCGCGGGTCATGCCCGCGTTGCTGTTTGGGTTGACGGTGGCTCTGGTCGGTTGGACGGCATCTTGCCGGTGGGGGTCTGTGGCAGGAATCTGGGCTGGGGTTTCGCTGGTCCTGATGCCGCGGAGTTTCGGACATGCGCACCTGGCTTCGCTCGAGACCGCCATCAATCTGGGGTATCTCGTGACCCTGCTGGCGGCGCTGGGGGCGTGGGACGGCTTCGGCCGATCGAATCCGCGACTGGCCACGAGAAAGGATTCGTGGTGGTGGTCGGCGCGACTGGTCCGTTCTGCCCTGTGGACGGGCCTGGCGCTGGGGGGGGCGTGGCTGATCAAGATCCAGGCGATCTTCCTGCTGCCAGTACTGGCGGCCTGGGGGTTGGTCTGGCTACGCGGGCGGGCAATCCTGTGGGGGCTGCTGGTGGGAGGGATTGCGGCTCTGGTGTTTGTCGCGGGTTGGCCCTGGCTGTGGGAAGATCCCCTCGGGAATGCCCGGCTCTACCTCGGCAAGACCACCGCCCGGGCGACGATCCAGGCGTGGTACCTGGGGCAGCCCTGGCCCGATCGGGAGCTTCCCTGGCACTATCCGTGGGTCCTGTGGGGCACCACCGTCCCGCTGGGGTTACATCTCGTGGGAATATGGGGAGTGATTCAGTCCGCGCGGGATTGGCGGAAGGCTGGGGCCGAGTCACTGTTTGTGCTGGGAGCAGCCGTGCCCCTGGTCACGTTCAGTGTTCCCGGGATCGCGGTCTACGATGGCGAACGTCTGTTCTCAATCATCTATCCCGTGTGGGCCGTGTTGATTGGGCGGGGAGCGGGCGCGATGGCCGAGTGGTGGCTTTCCACAGGGCGAAATCGAGCAGTGGGGGCGCTCGTCAGCCTGCTGCTGTTACTGGCCCAGGGGTGGGGATTGTGGACGTTGTCGCCAGCCTGGTTGTCGTATTACAACGCGGCCGTTGGCGGTCTGAAGGGGGCCGTGGTGCTGGGATTGCCCCCGAGTTACTGGGGGGATGGGTTGACTCGCGACCTGTGGCTGGAAGTCGACCGACACATGCCGCCAGGAGCCACCCTCGCTCTGGCCCCCACGTTGTATGAGTCTCAGGCCGGGGAATTCCAGAAGCAACGGCCGGTTCATCGGCAGCAGCCTTGGACGTTGGTCCCCTTCGGGTCCAATGCGGCCGAACAGGCGGAGTTTGTCCTGCTGATCAACCGGCCGGAATACCTGCCCCCCGAGTATCGGAATCTGAAACCGGCGGATTTCGTGGTCAGCACGACCCGGGAGGGGGTCTGGCTGGCCGGCTTGAAACGGCTGCGCGCCGCCGGTCTCAACCGTGAATGACGACCATCTTTTCTTCGGTCATTTCGCGAATTGCGTAGTGCGGTCCTTCTTTTCCCAGACCACTGTTTTTCAGGCCCCCGTAGGGCATCAGGTCGGCCCGCCACTGGGTTCCCCAGTTGATATGCAGATTACCGCTGTCCACTTCCCGGGCGAACCGCAGGGCGCGGGAGATGTCGCGGGTAAAGAGCGAAGCGGACAGGCCGTAGGGGCTGTCGTTCGCCAACCGGATCGCTTCGTCGAAACTGTCGACACGAGTCACCGCCACTGCGGGACCAAACAGCTCCTCACAACTGATGCGCAGCGAGGGGGCCACTTCAGCGAGGAGCGTGGGTTCGAAGAGTGTTCCCTCCCGCTGCCCGCCCGTGACCAACCGCGCTCCGCTGGCGACCGCTTCCTGGACCCAGGACTCCACCCGACAGGCGTCCTGTTCGCGAATCATCGGCCCCATCCGGGTGGCCGGGTCGAGTGGATTGCCAGTCCGCAGCTCTTTCACCCGGGGGGTCAGGGCGTCCAGAAACGCTCCATAGGCCTGTGGGGTGGCCAGGATGCGTTGGGTTGAAATACAGACCTGACCCGCATTGGAGTAACCCGATACGGCAACCAGGGATGCCGCCTGTTCGATGTCGGCATCGTCGAGCAGGATCACCGGACTGTTGCTGCCGAGTTCCATCGTGACCCGCTTGACTCCCGCCATGCGGCAGATGGCGTCGCCGATGGCATAGCTGCCGGTGAAGCTGATCTTGCGGACGCGGCGGTCGGTGCACAACGCTGTTCCCAATTCGCCGCCACCCCCCGTGACACAGGCGATGGCCTGGGGAGGAAGCCCCGCCTCCAGCAGGATTTCGACCAGTTTGAGAGCCGATAACGGCGTGTCGCTGGCCGGTTTGATGCAGACGGCGTTCCCCGCGGCGAGGGCCGGTCCCACCTTGTGGGCGACCAGATTCAGGGGAAAGTTGAAGGGGGTGATGGCCGCCACAATGCCGCAGGGAACCCGCAGTGTGAACCCCAGTTTGCCTTTGCCGCCCGGGGCGGCGTCGAGGGGAATGACCTCGCTGCCGATGCGGCGGGCTTCGTCGGCCGACACGTCAATGGTTTCACGGGCCCGGCTTGCTTCGAAGGTTCCCTCGGCCAGGGTCTTGCCCTCTTCCTGGCTGATCGTTCGCCCCAGTTCGGGTTCACATGCCTGCATGAGCGCCGCCGCCCGGCGCAAGATCGCCGAGCGGTCATACGCCGACATGTCGCGCATCAGCCGGGCCCCTTCGACCAGTCCCTCGACCGCCCGGTTCACATCGTCGGGGGTCCCATGAGGCACTGTGTCGATCACCTCGCCGTTGAACGGATTGCGGACTTCGATCGACCGGGGTCGGTCTTGCCACCGGCCTGCGAGAAACATCTTCATCGGAGCGACGCCTGGGCACTGCGGAGAGGAGGCAACGGGAACAGCCTGCGATTTTCAGCTTAGCCGGTCTTCCGTCAGGTCAACAGGGGCAGCCGTAGTGTCGATTGATGATCGAGCGGCGGCAGCCACCGCCCGTGTTCCCTGTGGTCCCGGAGACCGTGACCGTTGTCACCGCGTCTCGCGAGTTTATCGCCGGCCTGGCGACTCACATCCCATCGGAAGGGACCATCGACCGCGTGGCCGGAATGGCTGTCGGGGCAATGGTAATCCGGTATCCTCCGCTTCCGCTCTCTTTCGCAGGATTGATCTGCCCATGCACTGGATTCGACTCGGACTGCTTGCGCTACTGCTGCTGCTGCTGCCGGTGGCCTCCCGGGAGGCTCACGCCGGGGGAGAATCACCTCTGCCGCCGGCGGAGGAAGTCGGAACGTTTGTGCTGGAAGATCCTGGGTTGGAAGTGCAGCTCGTGGCCAGTGAACCGGCGGTGCGCAGTCCGGTGGCGCTGGCGTGGGATGCCTCGCAGCGGCTGTATGTGGCCGAGATGATTGGTTATCCCGAGACACCTGGACTGGGGCGGATCACCCGCTTCGAAGACCGTGATCGTGACGGACGCTACGAGCACGCCCAGGTGTTTGCCGGGGGATTTGACTTTCCCGCCTCGGTGATGCCTGTCGAGGCGGGGGTGCTGGTGGCCGATGCTCCGCACATTTGGTTGCTGCGCGACACCGACGAGGATGGTGCGGCGGATGAACGCCAGATCGTCTGGACAGGATTTCGACCCGGTTCCCAACAGCTGCGCGCGAATGCGCTGCATTGGGGACCCGACAACTGGATCCATGGAGCCAATGGCCGCAACGATGGCGAGGTGACTCGTCCCGAGGGGGGAGCGGCGGTCTCGATTCGAGCGCGCGATTTCCGATTCCGTCTGCAGCCGGCCACGTTTGAGGCGGTGGTGGGACAAAGCCAGTTTGGCCAGGTCCATGATGACTGGGGCCGGCGATTCCTTTCCTGGAACACTGTTCCGGTTCGACAGCAACTGCTTCCCGACTGGTTCCTCGAGGCGTGTCCAGACCTGGCCGCGTTGGCGATTGTCGACACCGCCGAGCCCGGAGATTCCGGTGAGATCTTTCCTCTCAGCCCCCCTCCGCGCCAGTTCAACGCCGAGCGGGCGAGTTTTTACAACGCCCTGTGCGGCCTGACCATTCTGCGGAGCCCTCTCCTGGGGAGTGACTACGAGGGGAATGTGTTTGTGGGAGAGTCGCTGAGCAACCTGGTGATCCGGCGAAAGCTCGATGCCACCGGCGTTGTCGCCAGAACGCAACGGCCCAACCCCGGAAGCGACTTTCTGGCGTCCAGCGACTCGTGGTTTCATCCCGTGTTTCTGGCAACCGGGCCGGATGGGGCGTTGTATCTCGCCGATTTCTATCGTCCCTTGGTCGAGCATCCAATTTATGTGTCCTCGGAACAGGCCCGTCGTGAGGTCGACTGGCGGCAAGGGGCCGGGCATGGCCGGATCTGGCGAGTCACCCGCCGGGGCGATCGACAAACCGGCCATCCCCCCGCGCCTCCCGCGGAACTGCCTCCGGGGGAACTGGTCGCCCGGCTCGGCCATCCCGTCGGTTGGCAGCGGGACACGGCCCGGCGTTTGCTGGTGGAGGGGAGACGAAACGAACTCACAGTCGACGTGCGCCGGCTCTGGTCGGCGTCGGCAACCCCCCAGGGACGACTGCAGGCAATGTGGACGCTGGAGGGACTGGGGGATCTTGAAGTCGCCGACCTCCAGCGCGCCCTGGCCGATGAATCGGACTTCGTCCGAGTCCGGGGAATTGCCCTTTGCGGGTCGCGTCTGGTGCAGGATGAGTCACTGCGGCAGACGTGTCGGAACCTGGCCACCCAGGGTTCCTCGCAGATCCGTTTCCAGTTGGCATTGTCGTCGGTGAAGTGGCAGGACGAGGAACGCCTGGAATTGCTGAAGTCGCTCGTTCGTATTGCTCCCGGCGAGACTCCGCTGACCGAAGTGGTGCTGGCGGTCGCGGCACGCATGCCTGGGCAAATGCTGGAAATGGTCCGCCAACTGGTTCGTGACGAAACGTCGGCGTGGCTGCGTCCCGATGAGGGGCGCAGCCGATTCCTGCGTGGGGTGGGGCACCGGCTGGGGGTGGTCCCGCTGGACGAGCACGATTCACAGGGGCTCGAAACACTGCTGCAGCAGGCACGTGACCGACGTGAGCCCGCTGGTGTGGGTTGGATTCTCGCGGGGATGGCGGAAAGTGGAGTGGCGCAGGGGAAGTCTTTGAAATCGGCGTTGGCCTGGAAGGACCCGGATCTGGTCGAATGGGCCCACCGGATGGTGCTGCCGAAGCCGGGTTCGGAGCTGAAGCCAGCCGATTCGGCAATGTGGGCCGCCCCGCTGGGACTGCTCGTCTGGGGAGAGGCGGACGAGACCGTGCGTGAGTTGACGCGTCTGGTGAAACGGGGACAGCCCGCCGAAGTACAGTCGCTGGCCGCGTTTGTCATCGGGGAAGTGGCGACGCCAGCCTCGGTCGAGGATCTGATTGGGGTGTGGACCCAGGCGGGAACGCCTGCCCGCCGGGTGCTGTTGCGGGGGGCGGCCCGCTCAGTGGCGCTGGGGCAAATGGTGTTGGAGGGATTGCGGGGGGGAGTGATCTCGCAGGCCGATTTCCCGGCAGACCTCGTGGTGGCACTGGCGCAGTCGGACTCTGTCGATTTGCGGACGCTCGCCAGGGAAGTCGCTTCAGAGGTCAATGCCGATCGACAGCAGGTTGTGGACGCTCATCGGCAGGCCCTCTCCCAACGGGGTAATGCCCTGGCAGGGGCCCGGTTGTTCCGACAGCATTGCCTGGTCTGCCACCAGGTGCAGCGGGAGGGAGGAGTGGTCGGGCCGGATTTGTCGGGAATTGGAGGCCGGCCGCGCGAGTCGGTGCTGGTCGACCTGTTGGATCCCAATCGCCAGGTGAATCCCAATTTTGTGGTGCAGTCGGTGGAACTGAAATCGGGAGTGGTTGTATCGGGTCTCGTCGTGGCCGAGACCGCACAAACCCTCGTCCTCAAGCGGGCGGATGGAGACACAGTGCAGGTTCCCGTGACTGGGATCGTGGAGGTCCGCAGCACCGGGCAATCGCTCATGCCCGAGGGATTCGAACAGAAGCTCCCCGGGGGGTCTCTCGTCGACCTGCTGGAGTTCCTGGGGAACCCCAGCCGGGACCTGTTGCGCGAGGCTGGCCGGAAAGAGTCCCGGGAAGATTGACTCGTCGTCCTTGAATTCCGGGTGGGAAATGCGATTCAATTTGGAAGCGTCTGGTTCGGCGACAGCGGACGCCCGCGCGGTGACTGTGCCTGGAACTCGGGATGGATCGGGTGGCATCATGCCAAATGTGCGTCGTGGCTGGGGTTGGGCCCTCGCTGGAGTCGGCCTGCTGAGTGTGATCACCGGCGTGTGTCGTGGCGATGACCAGCAGGGATCCGCCAGTAATCCGCACTTTCACCGGGAAGAGATCCCGGTTGTTCCCCAGACCGAGGCGGGTACCACCCCGGCCCAAAAGCGGACCGGGGAAGACTGGCCCGAGTTCCTGGGACCTCGGGGAACGGGAATCTCGGGCGAGACGGGATTGTTGCCGAAATGGCCCACGAAGGGTCCGCCCGTGCTGTGGAAGAAAAAGGTGGGGGAGGGATATGCCGCCCCCTCGATCCAGGGTGATCGTTTGGTCTTCTTTCATCGCATTGAAGACGAAGAGCGGGTCGACTGTTTTGTTCCCGAGACTGGGGCGGAGGTCTGGAGTCACTCGTACCCGACCAGCTTCAGTGATCCCTACGGATACAACGGAGGTCCCCGCTGTTCCCCTCTGCTGACCGCAGAGCACTGCTTCACCTACGGTGCCGAGGGAAAGCTCACCTGCCTCGATCTCGCGACAGGAAAACAGGTCTGGCAGCGCGATACGCAGAAAGACTTCCGCATTCCACGCGGCTTTTTTGGTGTCGGTTCGACTCCTGTTCTTGACGGAGACCGGTTGTTCGTGATGGTGGGGGGGCATCCCCGGTCCGGGATGGTCGCCTTCGATCGAAAGTCCGGGAAAACAGTGTGGGAAAACGTCGGACCAGAGACGTTCCCCAATCCCCCGATGCGGATCGAGCGCGACCGGCCTCCCGCCAAGCTGGCCAGTTATTCGTCTCCCTGCCTGGCCACGATTCACGGACGCAAGCACCTGCTCTGTTTCATGCGTCCCGGACTGGTCTCGCTCGACCCCGAAACGGGCGAGGTCAACTTTGCCACCTGGTTTCGATCGCCCATTCATGATTCGGTCAACGCGGCCCGACCGGTGGTCATCGGAGACCGGATTTTTCTCTCGGCGGCGTATGAGACCGGCGCCTTGATGCTGAAGGTCCAACCCGATGGCAAGGGGGCGGAAGAGGTCTGGAAAGACCTCGATGCGATGCAGACGCACTGGTCAACCACCATCGAGCATCACGGTTTTCTCTACGGCTTCAGCGGACGGCACGAGCCGGGTTCAAACCTGCGGTGTTTGCGGGCGACTGATGGAGAGTTGCTGTGGCGAACCCGCGATGTGAATGAAGACGAAGAACCCGATCCCAAGGCGGGTCTGGGGGTCAGTGTTCCCAAGTACTATGGTCGCGGCTCGGCGATTCTCGCCGATGGGCGGCTCATCGTTATGGGAGAGCGGGGGACCCTGGCTCTGGTCGATCTGAATCCCGAGGAGTTCCGAGAGATCAGCCGGGTTCGATTTCCCGAGTTGGGCTATCCCTGTTGGACGGCGCCCGTGCTCTCGCGACAGCGGTTGTTCATCACAGGGTCCCGTCAGTTTCGGGGGCTGGGGGGATTCACCGATTATGAATACCACCTGATCGCCCTCGACCTGGCTGCGGAATGAACGGCCGGGCGGAAATCTGGCCCCCATCTTGAAGTCGAGAGGAAGTCCCGATGTTGTCGCGCGTACTGGAACCGGAGGTGATGGACACGGCCGAGGAGGCACTCGACTACGACACGATGGACCATTCGTTCGTAAACGGTCTGTTTGCCGATCAGTTCGCCCAGCTACTGCAGGACAGCACCTACCGGCCTGCCGGCCGTTGGCGGGTTTTGGACGTGGGAACGGGGACGGCCCAAATCCCAATCGAGATTGTCCGACGCCGGGCCGATGTTGACATTGTGGCGATTGATCTTTCCCGCGAAATGCTGAAGCTGGGACTGCGCAATCTGGAGCAGGCGGGAGTGACCGCGGCGATTCGCCTGGAACTGGTGGACGCCAAGCGACTCCTGGATGCCACTGCGAGTTACGACGCCGTCATTTCCAACAGCATCATCCACCACATTCCAGAGCCGCTGCATTCCCTGCGGGAGATGGTGCGGGTGCTGCGTCCCGGCGGCGTCTTGTTTGTGCGCGACCTGCTGCGACCCCCCGATCAGATGACCCTGGAGAACCTGGTCGACCAACATGCCGCCGGTGCCAATCCGCACCAGCGGCGGTTGTTCTCCGAGTCGTTGCGGGCCGCCCTGACCGTCGACGAAGTGGCCAGCCTGTTACATCAGGTGGGCCTGCCTTCCTCGTGGGTGGCGGCCACCAGCGACCGGCACTGGACAATCTGTTCGCAGTGAGACATCCAGCGCCGTGATCACCTCCCGAGGTGGTCTGGCGCGTGACCGGCCGGTGCCAAGGACGCCGGTCAGGGTTTGAGATTGCGATCGAGGAATTCCCACATTCCGCGGACCGAATCCTCAAGTTTCTTGCCTCCCCAGCCGTGTCCGTCGCCCAGCATCAATTCGACGCGGCCAGGAATGCCGGCGTTGGTGAGGGCTTCGGCCATGAACCAGGCCTGTTCACCTGGGACCAATGGGTCCTTGGTTCCCTGCATCAGCAGCATGGGGGCGTCGCCGGCGTTCACATATGTGATGGGCGAGGCCTTCTTGTACGCTTCAGGCATATCTTCCCGGGTCCCACCCAGGAAGTTCTTGAGGATGCCTTGAGACACCTCAGGCAGTGTGGCGGACAGATCTGTCGGGCCGACGAAGTCGACCACCACCTGCACCTTGCTCGACTGCTCGGGCCAGCCCCCAGCTCCCTCCAGTCCGTCGGCGGGGTCCATCGTCCCCAGCATCATGGCCAGGTGGGCACCGGCCGAGAATCCCACGGCTCCGATTCTGTCGGGACGGATCTTGAGTTCCTTGGCATGTGCCCGCAGCCAACGGATGGCGCACTTCACGTCTTCGACCTGGGAGGGAAAGCGATGCTTGGGGGCCAATCGATAGCCGATTGTGGCTGAGGCATAACCCTTTTGGGCCGCCTCGATGGCCTGCGCCGTGTGGTCTTCCTTCTTGCCGCCTGACCAGCCGCCGCCATGGATGAACACCACGACGGGAAAGGGACCGTTGCCTGTGGCGGGACGGGTGAAATGGAGAGTCAGCGGCTCACCTCCACCCGTCCCATACTGCACATTCTGTTGCAGCAGATAGGCTGGCTGGGGGGCCGCACCCACCAGGGGCGAGGCAGACGTGTCGCGCGGCTTGTTGGTGCGGGTGAACTGTCCTCCGCGCACCTTCATCGCGAGACTGTAGACCTGCTTGTCGCACGTCATGTAGAGAGTCTTGCCATCCGGACCACCAAACGCCACGTTGGAGCAGAACTCGGAGATGGGGATGAGGCCCAGAGAGACCCCATCACGATCGACCACCCAGACCCCGCCGCTGCCCGAGAGGTACAGCTTGCCCTGTTCGTCGATGGTGAAACCGTCGGGGGCCGTCCGCTTGTCGGCGGGAACGGGAGGATCGAAAAAGAGCCGCCCGGCACCGACTGTGCCATCGGCCTGAATGGGATACCGCCGCCAGTTCATCGGACCGTCGTCGGCCACGTACAGCCAGCGTCCGTCGTTCGAAACCTTGAGGCCATTGGGGACCTGCATGTCTTCGATGATCTTCCGCGATGTGCCGTTGGCTGTCAGCAGGTGCACGGCACTGGTTTTGTTCTTCCCGTCGAAATCGGGATCGGTGAAATAGATGTCTCCGTTGGGAGCCTGGGCGACGTCGTTCGGCTGGTGCAGCGCGGAGTTGAAGTGCAGCACCTGGGTGTCAGATGGCCCATTCGGGCCGATGCCGTAACTGAGAATGCGATGACCAAACGCCTGGGCGCCGATCAATCGACCATCGTTCCCGAGGGCCATTCCGTTGACTCCCTCGGTCTTGTCGGCCCAGACAGTCACCTTGCCGGGCTCGTCGAGGCGGAGAATCTGGGTATCGGCCTTCTCTTTGCCGAAGGCAGTGAAGTACAGCTTGCCGGTTACCCCATCCCAGACCGGGCCTTCAAAAAAGCGGGGATCGCTGTAGACCGACACCAGTTTCGCATTCGTGGCCACGGTCGAAGGCCAGCCAGTTTCCTGGGCCCGCAGTGGCGCGAGGCATGCTGCCAGGGATACTTGCCAAACCACCAGTGAGAGACACAGTCGTTTCTTCATGGCGCGAAGCTCCGTGCGACGGACGACAACCAAAGATCCTCAAGTCCAGACGATAACGCCGCGATTTGCGAATGAAAAGGAGGCCGTGGTCCGGCGCAGGGTCTGGTAGGAACCTGGTCGGCCTCTTCTGCAGGCCAAGGAGTGTCGAACGGGCAACCGGCACATTGCGGCCCGGCAATCTACGATTGACTCGTTCGCGGGGGACTTTCTTCGGTCCGTCGGAACCCAACCGCCGTGGAACTTAACTCGCGCGGGGCGATACAGGACGCAACACCAACAGAGCCAGTGGGGGCAGGCAGACGCGGATGCTGTGGGGCTGGCCATGCAGGGGGATCGGTTCGGAATAGACCCCCCCCAGATTGCCAAGATTGCTGCCCCCGTAGATGGCGGCATCGCTGTTGAACAATTCGGTAAAATAGCCGTTGGCAGGAACTCCCAGACGATAGCCGTCGCGGGGGACGGGGGTACAGTTCATCGCGACGAGCAGGAAATCCCTGGGATTTCTTCCAAGTCTGAGCCAGGCGAATACACTATTGGCCGAGTCGTCGCACGAAATCCACCGGAATCCTTCGGAATGCATGTCGAGCTCATGCAGGGCGGGCGACTCCCGGTAGATGCGGTTGAGGTCGCCCACCAATCGCCGGACGCCATCATGGGTGGTGTGCCCACACAGGGCCCAGTCGATTTCCTGGTCGTGGTTCCACTCGGTCCACTGACCCAGTTCTCCCCCCATGAACAGCAGCTTTTTGCCCGGAGAGGTGTATTGGTACGCGTACAACAGGCGGAGGTTGCCGAACCGCTGCCAATAATCGCCGGGCATCTGCGACACCAGAGAACGCTTGCCATGCACCACTTCGTCATGGGACAGGGGCAGGACGAAGTTCTCTGTGAACGCATAGACCATTCGGAACGACAATTCGTTCTGGTGGTACTGCCGGTGGATGGGATCTCGCCGCAGGTAGCGCAGGGTGTCGTTCATCCAACCCATGTCCCACTTCATGGTAAACCCAAGGCCGCCCGTATAGACCGGACGCGAAACTCCTCCCCAGGCGGTCGATTCCTCGGCGATGGTGACCACGCCGGGAAATTCTCCGTGGACGATGGTGTTGAGGTCCTGCAGAAACTGGACCGCCTCGAGGTTTTCCCGACCGCCGTAGGGATTGGGAATCCACTCTCCCGGTTTGCGGGAATAGTCGAGGTAGAGCATCGAGGCGACGGCATCCACCCGCAGACCGTCGACGTGATAGACATCGAGCCAGAAGCGTGCGCTGGAGAGCAGAAAGTTGCGGACTTCGGTGCGTCCGTAGTTGAAGACCAGTGTCCCCCAGTCGGGGTGAGATCCCTGGCGGGGATCTTCATGCTCGTAGAGACAGGTTCCGTCGAATCGCTCCAGTCCGTGCGCGTCGCTGGGGAAGTGGGCGGGAACCCAGTCGACCAACACCCCGATCCCATGCCGATGGCAGTGGTCGACGAAATACATGAAATCGTGGGGAGTGCCAAAGCGGCTGGTGGGGGCGAAGTAGCCGGTGGTCTGGTAACCCCACGACCCGTCGAACGGATATTCTGTGATGGGCAGCAACTGCAGGTGGGTGTAGCCCATCTGTCGGGCGTAGTCGACCAGCATGTGGGCCAGTTCGCGATAGTTGAAGAACGCCCGGCCATCGCGTGGACGCCGCCATGATCCCAGTTGCACTTCGTAGATCGAGATGGGCTGTTCCAGCCAATTGGTCCGTTCGCGCTGCCGCAGCCAATCCAGGTCGTGCCAGTCGTATCCCGAAAGCTCGTAGACAATCGAGGCGGACTTGGGGCGCAATTCGGCGTGGAAGGCCACGGGGTCGGCCTTCTGCCCGATCGGTCCGGACTGTTCCTGAAGCGAATACTTGTAGGCCATCCCATGGCACAATCCCGGGACGAAGCCCGACCAGATGCCCGCATCGGAGGAGCCCAGCCGATGGTGCCCATGTTCCCATCCGTTCCCGTCGAACACGACCGAAACCTCGCGGGCGTTGGGAGCCCAGACAGCGCAGCGGCTGCCTGCGACACCATCGACCGAATCGGGATGGGCACCCAACAGCGAATACATCAGACAGTGGGTTCCAGACTGCATGGAGGCGAGGTCGTTCGGGCTGACACGATATCCGGGGGCCATGGTCTGGCCCTTCACCGGAGCGGATGGGGAGGCGCTGGAGCGGGCCATCACAGGTTAGGCAAACAGTTCGCGGGCGGCCTGGCCCTTGCCGTCTTCTGTCGCATAGAACGGCCGGCGTTCCACCTCGAAGGAGGTGGCCGGGCTGATTCCCATCGCGGTGAAGATGGTCGCATGCAGGTCCCGTACCGAGATGGGTTTCTGGATGGCGATGCAGGGGCGCTCCGGGGCGGTTTCCCCATACAGGAACCCCCGCTTGATTCCCCCGCCAAACATCAAAACGCAGGAAGCTCCGGTGAAATGCCGGTGCATTCCATAGTGCTTGAGTTCCCGCAGGACATCGGTGGGGGCCGTGGCCTGGTCTTTCGCCGAAGAACCAGGGACCCCTTCGATGATCATGTCGCGGCTGAATTCGCTGGCCAGTACGACCAGAGTCCGGTCGAGCAGCCCCCGGGATTCCAGGTCGCGGATCAGCGTTGCGATGGGACGATCGATCTCGTGGTGCAACCGGTCCACCGTCTCGTGTCCGTTGGCGTGGGTGTCCCAGTGGACGAAGGGAATGTATTCGGTGGTGACCTCGACATAACGGGCCCCCGCCTCGACCAACCGTCGGGCGAGCAGGCATCCCTGGCCAAACCGGCCCGTGTTGTAGCGATCAAAGCTCTCTTGGGGCTCCCGCGAG
Organism: uncultured Planctomycetaceae bacterium; assembly: GCA_903861195.1. Lineage (GTDB taxonomy): Bacteria > Planctomycetota > Planctomycetia > Planctomycetales > Planctomycetaceae > UBA10511. Next base: position 23,013 of record CAIOTJ010000452.1, read on the forward strand.
ATGTCGAAAGCCTCACGGTCCGCGGAGCCCAGCAGGCGGTGGGCGTTCTCCAGTGAGCGGAGCAGTGAGTCTTGCCGGAATTCACTGGCGTCAGTTCGTTTGAGAAGTTCTTTGTAGAGTTTCTCACGCTTCGAGAAGCGCATCGGGTCCATCCCCCGGGGGGGTTTGACCGCCCGGGCCGCCTCTTCCGGAAACGGCAGGTTCATCGGACCATGGTCACTGCCGAAAAAACCGGCCTGGGTGAATGCCTTGATCTCTTCGTTTTCGCCAATCCCCTCGAGCCGTTGGCCAATGTTGATGAACGCCGGGATCACCGGGTTGCGGGGGCCCAGGACCCGCGACATCCAGGCTCCAATGTGCGGGGCCGCCACCGTTTGCGGAGGGACATACCCAGTATGCCAGTGGTACTGGTGACGCGAATGCAGGATGCTTCCCAGGTCGGGCAGCACATGCGAGCGGATCAAGGTGCCCCTGTCGAGCACCTGGCCGATTTCTTCCAGCCCCTCGCAGATTTTGATGTTGTCGACCGCGGTGTCGATCGAGCGGAACGTGCTCATCACCTTTTCGACCGGTGTGCCCACCTCGAACGGATGATAGCGCTTCGGGTCGAAGGTCTCGGGGGCGGCCATACCCCCGGCCATCCAGAGCACAATGCAAGAGTCGGCCGTGGCTTGGGGGGCCTTGTCCAAACCATCCTGGGCGGTCAGCAAGCGGGGTGCGGCCCCCCCCCAGGCGGCCACCGAGGCCGCGGAGAGCTGCTGCAAAAAGAGACGGCGAGCCTGCTGCTCATTCCGTCCGGGGACAGCCGTTTCAGGGCAATCTGAGTGGGACATCTGGAAAACCTCCGGACCTGTCCGGCGGGACAGTTCAGTAACCAACTTCAAACGGTTTTGGAATCGACTCGCGGCCTGTCCATCATCTGGCTGGACCGTGATCCTTCGGTCAGGAGGCCAGAGACGAGGGGACACTCGCATCAGCGAACATGGAGAAATTCGGGTTGCAGCACCAATGACCACAACAGATCCTCCACGTCAGAGGCCTGGGGTGTCTTCCCCAGGAACCGGAGAGCGGCTTCCCGGGTTTGATCACTGGGGGGATGGGACGTTCCAAAGGTGTACAGCAAGTCGACCAGTTCGGCCGGACGCTCGGCGAAGCGGTTTGCGAGACGCTGCGCCCCGGCCTCGAGCATCGCTTTCAGTGCATCGCCATTGGCCAGTTCCAGAGCCTCCAACGTAGTGAACTGCGTGGGCCGGCTGGTCACGATCTGATCGCGGTTCGGCCTCCCCAGGGCCCGCATCAGCTCATCGGATTTGACCAGCGCGGCGCGAACCCGGGCTCGGTGGGGGTCCAGGGCGTCCTCCAACAGTTGCGACGGCCCATCGCCAATCCGGCTGGACCAGACGGTGGGTTCGGCCAAAGCAATGGCTGGCAGCCAGTCCTTCGGTTCCGCCGGGAATGTTCCCTCGCCGTCGGGAATCTGGCGCGTCCAGCGCCAGTCAGGCCCCGTGGCAAGGGTGATCGTCGGGCGGTCGGGAATGCGAATCCGGCCCACCAGCAGCAGTCCGGCGGGATTGGGGCCTTCGCCCCCGTTTTTTGCCACGACTCGGAGTGTGTTGTCTCCCGCCCGCAGTGAATCGGCCAGAGACACGACCTCGACGGTCTCCCAGTTCCCATCGGCGGCCACTCGTCGACCGTTGACTATCAGGACATAGTCGTTGTCGCAGGTGAGCGCGACGGCCGAATCTTCAGGGACGACTGGGAGATTGAAAGTCACTTCGAAGGTGGCTGTCTCACCGCCTGGGGAGGCCGCCTGCTTCTGGTCTGTGGTCCAGATCCATCTGGCCGGGGTCTTGGGACCGGCGCCGCCCGAAACCGTGCGCCGGGCCACAACCGCGTCGGCCTTGGCCGGATGACTCCCGGTGAGTTGCCAGACGGCGTCGACGAACTGCTCCGCCGTCATCCGTCGGGGAATCGGGCTCAAGTCCTGCCAATTCTCCCCATCGGGGGAGCTTTCGGCTGGGATCTGCTGCTGGTAGGTGGCCGAAGAGGCAATCAACCGCAATGTGTGTTTCAGGTCGTACCCGTGCTGGCTGAAGTCCCACGCGAGGTAATCGAGAAGATTCGAATCGCGCGGCTCGGTATTCAGGGCATCCACGGGATGAACCAGCCCCAGCCCCATCAGGCGATGCCAGAGGCGGTTGACAATCGACCGGCTCAGGCGTCCGTTCTGTGGATGGGTCAGCAGATTCGCCAGTTGCCGGAGCCGCTCGGGCTTCGGGGCCTGGGGGTCGACCTGGCCGAGTTCAGGGAATAACCAGGAGGGCTGGGCCACCTCACCTGTGGGTTTATCGCAACGAAAGATCGGAAGCGGGGCATCGGCATAAATCGCCGCGAGCCCATAAGCATCCTGAAGTTTCCAGCGGTCGATGAAGCTGTCGTGACAGGAGGCGCACTTGAGGTTGATGCCTAAAAGCGCCTGGGAAATGCTTTGGGCAAACTGTACTTCATTGGTTTGACTGGCCGAAACTTCACCCCGCCAGCGGATCCCCTGGATGAATCCCTCCGAATCGGGGGTGGGGGAAATCAACTCCCGTACCATGGCGTCGTAGGGCTTGTTGGCGACCAGCGAGGCATGCAGCCACGAGGTGATTTGCTTGCGGCCACCGGTAATAAAACCAGTACCGGTGTAATCATTCCGCAGCAGATCGTTCCAAAACGTCAGCCAATGGTCGGCATAGGCGATGGAGTTGTTGAGCAGATCGTCAATCAGTTGCTGCCGGCGCGTTTGGGGCGGATTCTTCAGAAACTCCCGCAGTTGCTCCGGAGTGGGGAGTAACCCGGTGAGGTCCAGAGAGACGCGCCTGGCAAACTCGCGATCGGAAATCCCGGAGCGGGGAGCGGGTTGATTCGGATGGGCGTCAACCAGTCGGTCAATGGGGTGGTCGCGGCCGAGTCTGGCCGCCGGAAGCTCAACCTCCCGAGGCCGCAGGGGGGCCTCATAATTGCTTTTGGCGAATGCGAATCCGTCGTCCCAAGGCAGTCCCGAGTCGATCCAACGACGAATCAATCCGACTTCGGCGTCGGTCAGCCGGGGCCCTTCGGGCGGCATTTGCAGATCAGGATCCTGTGCGGTGATCCGCTCGACGAGGGGGCTGTTCGACGAATCGCCCGCTTGGACAGCCACACCCGATTCACCACCTTGAATGAGGCTACGCCGGGTGTCAAACGAGAAACCTCCCTGCTTGCGGGCACCGGTGTGGCACTTGGCGCAGTGTTTTCTCAGAAGCGGAACGATTTCATGGGTGAAATCGAGAGGCGCATTCGGGACTGCGTATGCCGTACAGCCAAAGAGCCAACAACCAAGAAAGCAGCCCAGTGCGGTGGCGAGAGTCGAGGAAGGCATGCTGCAGCCGTTCGTGTGATGGGAACCGAACCGGGTCTGGTTCGATGGCCCCTGCCAGCAGGAGACGACTCGATCTTCGCAGGGAAGAGTTCCCCGGTCTAGCTTGGCTTCACACTGTCGGCAAATCGGACCAGTTGCTGCATACTGGAGCAAAAATGGTCCATCGGCAACTGTTCCCTGACCTCAGGAGCCATGCCATTTCCCCCAATCACCAGAAATCCCCCCACGTCCTTGATCGCTTCGTAAAGCGAGCGGACGCCAGGAACAATCTCTTCCGGATTCTCAACATGGGAAATGCTAAGCCAGAACAGCCTCGGATGATTCTCAGCAATCGCACGACAGAACGAGGAAAACGGTACCGAATTCCCCAAGGAACGGGAATTCCAGCCGGCCGACTGCAGCACCAGTTCGACCATGGTGGTCGGGATCACGTAATGATCTCCAGGAATCGTCCCTCCCAAGGCCAGCAGGCCCGGATCCCCAGGGGGAGTTCCCAGACGGAATTCGAACAGCACCCGAGTCATGATTTCGCAGGCATGTCGTTCGCGGTAAATCTCCAGTTCACCGCAGGCCCACTGCTGCCCGATCCGGGCGAACGCAGGAGCGACAACTTCATCGAAGATCACTGCCAGAGGCTTGCCCGACAGCCACAAGTCAAACAGAATTTGACGGGATCGATCTGCGTCCCCAGCCGTCAATGCTTGCAAAATGACGTCCAGGGCACGGTCTTGCACCCAACGGGATTGCCCAGAAGTCGCAGGAAGTCCCAACACCTCGGGAGCCACCAGCGGTTGCTTGGTTTCTCGCAGATAGGAAATCACTGCGGCGATCGGAATGCGGCGGTGTCCTCCCGCGGTTTTGACAGATGGAATGATTCCCCGGTCGCACCAGCGTTTGACCGAAGATTCACTGACGTCAATCGCCCTGGCGACTTGCTTCGGAGTTACAAGTTCCTGCACGATGGAATCTCGGCACGTTGCATTGAAAAAAGCGATTGATGATTCCCACCGAATCATTCACAAATCGCTCAAAATGGTATGATTCGAAACAATGATTTCAAGGCCGATCTTCCTAAGATCTATTCTGGCATGTGTTTGCGGCGAGTTTTTGGAAATGAACGATTTGCACGTTTTTCTCCTTGCAAAATCGTTAAAGAGGGGCCAATAATCCGGTGCACGATTTGAACGATTTTGTTCGTCGGATGTCCGATTGAACTCAGTGTCTCTCGCCTCAAGGATCATCGATCATGAAGTCTCGTTCGATTTCCCGCCCCCAGGGTTCCAAGACGGCTCGGGGCACTTCCAAGAGTGTTGGAGCTGGCAAGTCCGGTAAGACGCGGGCCTCTTTAGCCCGGACCAAGGTCCACCTGACGGACCCCACCCTTCCTTCCCGTGCTGAGAAACTGCTGCGGCGTGAGATCGCATTCATTCACAATCGCTCGTTTTCCCGAATGGATGTCGAGAAGGCCAAGGCTGAGTTTCAGTCCATGTCTCCGAACGGTGCCGGACGGACTCGGCAAGCTCCCGCTGATGTACCTGCCTACTTCCAGGAACTGTACGCCACTCCACTGCTGACTGCCGATGAGGAAAAGGCGTTGTTCCGGCTGATGAACCTGTTTAAATTCCGGGCCAATGCACTCCGTTCAGAGATCAATCCCGACTCTCCGGCACCCGGTCTGGTGTCGGAGGCGGAGGGCTGGATCAGTTTAGCCGGCCAGGTTCGTGATCGGATTGTCCGGGCCAACCTCCGGCTGGTGGTTTCGATCGCTCGCCGCTTCGCAAATGATCTCTGCTCGTTCGACGACCTTGTCAGTGATGGCAACGTGGCCTTGCTGAACGCTGTGGAGAAATTCGACTACGGACGTGGTTTCCGGTTCAGTACCTACGCCACGCATGCAGTTCAGCGTGACTTCTTCCGGATCATCCGCAAGAGGCGCAATGAGAGTGCCCGGTGTACCCTGGGAATTTCAGAGATGCTGGCCAATTCTCCCGATGATTCCGATCCTGTCAGCATTGAGACCGACAAACTCCGCCAGGCGAGCCAGGTCCGCGAGTTGATGTCGCAGCAGCTCAGCGAAAGGGAGCAACTGGTGGTCGCCCTGCGGTTTGGACTGCAGCCGGGGAGTGAGCCCGCGACTTTGCAGGTGGTGGCCGACGCCCTGCAGGTCAGCAAGGAGCGGGTGCGGCAGATCGAGTTGAAAGCCATCGAAAAGATGCAGCGGGGAGCCACGATCACCCGTTGGCAGACCGCCGGGTAAGTCTGGTTGTTGAGCAGGTTGGCCCCTGTGCCCACGATCTGAATGGAGCGGAAATTGCGGATTGCGATTGTCGGCACAGGGATTTCCGGGTTGACCGCGGCGCACTATCTGAGGCGGCGGCATGACGTGACGTTGTTCGATGGGGCCGATTATGTGGGTGGACATACCCACACGGTCGATGTGGAGTTTGAGGGTGAAGCAGCGACAATTGACACTGGGTTCATTGTCTTTAACGATTGGACCTATCCAAATTTCATCCGGCTGTTGAATGAGTTGGGAGTGGCGTGGCAAGACACGAACATGAGTTTCAGTGTCCGTTGCGACCGTTCCGGTTGGGAGTATAACGGCGGCTCGTTGGGTGGGATGTTCGTGCAGAAACGCAACCTGATCCGCCCCGGCTTCTGGCGGATGATTCAGGACATTTTGCGGTTTAATCGCGATTCTCCCCGAATCCTGTCCGATCCGGACAATGCCGAAACCGTTGGGGCGTATCTGCGAAGAATGGGGTATGGAGACTCCTTCGCCGACCGTTATCTGATTCCCATGGGGGCCTCTATTTGGTCGTGTCCCCCGGGAGTTTTCGCTGAGTTTCCCATTCGCTTCATCGTCGAATTCTATAAGAATCATGGCCTCTTGAGCGTCACTCACCGCCCGACGTGGCGAACGATCCTGGGAGGTTCTCGCGAGTATGTCCGTCGTCTGATTGAGCCAATTCAGTCAGCGATTCGACTCAAGACGGCCGTGACCAGGGTGCTGCGGGGGGAGGAATCGGTGACCCTGCATTCGTCGGAACAGAACCTGGGAGCGTTTGATCATGTGATCTTCGCGTGCCACAGCGACGAGGCTCTGCAAATGCTGGATCAGCCGACTCTGACCGAGCGGCAGGTCCTGTCTGAGTTTCCCTACCACGTGAACGATGTGGTTTTGCATACGGACGTGGGAGTTCTGCCCCGGAGACGCGGGGCGTGGGCCGCCTGGAACTACCACATCGGGCTGGACTCCGCGGCGGAGGCAACCCTGACTTATGACATGAATCTTCTGCAGAACCTGCGGAAGAGGCACCGTTACCTGGTCACGTTGAATTCTACCGCAGAGATCGATTCCAGCCGGGTCTTGGGCCGCTACACTTATGCCCACCCGGTCTACACCACCCGGCGGGCTGCCGCCCAAAGGCGGCATGGTGAGTTGCTCAACCAGAATCGCTCTTCCTTCTGTGGAGCCTACTGGGGGAACGGGTTTCATGAGGATGGCGTCAAGAGCGCGCTGGCTGTCTGCGGCGCCCTGCTCGGTGAGGATCAAGCATGCACAGTTGTCTCTACGAAGGCTGGGTCAGACACTGTCGCTTCACTCCCGTGCGCCACGAGTTCGGGTATCGTCTCTTCATGACCTACCTTGACCTCGACGAGCTCGACGAGGTCTTTCGGGGAAGATGGTTCTGGTCGGCACGCGGTTTCAACCTGGCATGGTTTCGCCGGTCCGATCACCTGGGTCATCCCGATGTGTCCCTGTCCGAATCGGTCCGGGAACTCGTTCGATCCCAGACCAATTGCGTGCCGGATGGCCCAATCCGCCTGTTGACCCAGGTACGGCATTTCGGCTACGTGATGAACCCGGTCAGTTTCTACTACTGTTTCGATCGGGGGGGAGTGCGGGTCGAGACCATGGTGGCCGAGGTTCATAACACTCCCTGGGGAGAGCGGCACTGCTACGTGATCGATGTCCGTGGCCAGGACCCGGAGGAGTTGACGAACAGGCACGAGAAACAGTTTCATGTGTCGCCGTTCATGCAGATGGACATGGACTACGTTTGGCGTTTGTCCGTTCCCGGAGATTCGGTGCGTGTCGGGATCCAGAATCGACGGGGTGAAGAGTTGTTGTTTGACGCTTCTTTGCGGCTGCAACGTCGCGAAATGTCCGGACGGAATCTTTCCCGGGTGTTGATGAGGTATCCCCTCATGACCGCCCAGGTCACAGCAGGAATCTATTGGCAGGCACTGCGGTTGTGGACCAAACGGGTGCCCTACGTCCCCCATCCCGGGGCGCTCTCGCACAAGGAATCGAAATCATGATTGCCGGCTCCTCACCCGCCTCCTCCTCCTCAAAGCAGCGACGCTCCCTTTGGAGTGATCGTCAGGCACGAAGGTTGGTCTTGGGTCAGATGGCCGCATTGCGTGGCGGGCGGATCCTGTTGCACGAGCCGTGCGGAACCCAGACTCTGGGGACTCCCGATACCGCCTTCCGAGAGTCGATCGAGTGCGAGGTCACAATTCACAACCCGCGGGTGTACGGCCGCATGCTCTGGGGAGGCAGCCTTGGGGCGGCGGAGGGGTACATCGACGGCGAATGGGAGGTGGATGATCTCACCAACCTGATCCGGCTGTTTGTGCGGAACGAATCGCTGCTGATGTCGATGGATACCGGATTGGCTCGCGTCGCGAACTGGGGGGCCCAGGCGTGGCACTGGCTCCGCAAGAACACGCCCGGGGGAAGCCGGCGGAACATCGCCGCCCACTACGACCTGGGAAATGATTTTTTTCGCCTGTTTCTCGATGAGACGATGATGTATTCCAGCGGGATTTTCCCGCATTCGGAGGCCTCGCTCCATGAGGCGTCCGTGGAAAAGATCGATCGCGTCTGCCGCAAACTGCGGCTCTCACCCCGGGATCATTTGCTGGAGATTGGGACCGGATGGGGAGGGTTCGCCCTGCATGCGGCAGGAACCTATGGCTGTCGGATCACGACGACCACGATCTCGGACGAGCAGCACTCGTTCGCCACCCGGCGAATTGCCGAAGCCGGGCTCTCCGACCGGGTTCGCGTGCTGAAGTGTGACTACCGGCACCTCGAGGGAGAGTACGACAAGATCGCCTCGATTGAGATGATCGAGGCGGTCGGGCATGAATTCCTCGACATGTTCTTCCGCAAGTGTGGGCAGTTGCTCAAGCCCGATGGAATGATGCTGCTGCAGGGGATCGTGATGTTCGAGCAGCGGTATCAGGCCTATCTGAAGGCGACTGATTTCATCCAACGCTACGTTTTTCCAGGTGGGTGTCTGCCAACCGTCTCGGCATTGACGGGGGCGGCCGCCCGAACCAGCGATCTCTATCCCCTGCACCTCGAGGATTTCGCCGAGCATTACGCCCGAACCCTGCGCTGCTGGCGGGAGCGGTTCGAGACTCGTCTCGATGAAGTCCGACAGCTCGGTTTCGACGAGCGGTTCATCCGCATTTGGACCTACTACTTCTGCTATTGCGAGGCGGCGTTTCAGGAGCGTTACATTGGCCTCTCGCAATTGATGCTGGCCAAATCGGGCTGGCGGGGAGATCCGATCGATGTCGGCCATCCCGTGGAACAGACCACGGTCCGGCCCCCAAGGCGGTTTCAGATCTCGGAGCGGGACTGATGGAGCTGGCTTTCCCCTTGCTGCTGGGTTGGATGGGCATGAGCATCGCCATGGCCGCCCTATGGTGGTATCAGTCGCGGCAGGGTGATGCCGGGATTGTCGATGTGGCGTGGGGGCTGGGAGTGGGACTGCTCGGCACCCTGTTCTGCTGGTTGGCGGAACAGGGGAACCCCAGTCGCCGGCTCCTTCTGGCGAGTCTGGTGTTGATCTGGTCGCTGAGGCTGTCTGCACACATCGCGGCCCGGTTGCGGCGGATGCCCGAGGACGGCCGGTATCAGAATCTGCGGGAAGAGTGGGGAGCCAACGCACAACGGAAACTGTTTGGCTTTTTTCAACTCCAGGCTTTCTGGAGCGTTCTCTTCTCGCTCCCCATCCTGTTCGCCGCCTCGAACCCCAAGCCATTTCCGGGGCCCACCGACTGGGCTGGCATCGCTCTCTGGCTGTTGGCCGTGGCGGGAGAGGCGGTCTCGGACTGGCAATTGCAGCGGTTTCGAATGGATCCCGCCAATCGGGGACAGGTTTGTCGAACGGGCTTCTGGTACTACACCCGGCACCCGAACTACTTTTTTGAGTGGCTCCATTGGTGGGTCTACCCTCTGCTGGCGGTGGGTGCACCGGGGGGCGGATTCGCCCTCGCAGGACCGCTGGTGATGTACTGGTTTCTGACCCGGGTCACCGGCATCCCTCCCACCGAGGCCCAGGCCCTGCGCTCGCGCGGTGCCGCCTACCGGGAATACCAGGCGACGACGAACAGTTTTTTCCCCTGGTTTCCCAGGGAGAAGCAGGCCATCTGATGAGCATCACTTCCTGGGGGGCCTTGCAGGCGGAACGGGGACGGTTGCCCGACTGGATGACTCGGATGGGAATTCGCAAACTGCTGGCGGCCCGCCTGGCCGAGGCAGACAATATCGACTGCGAGCGTAACCAGGAGTCAATCGAGAAATTCGTGGAGCTGCTGCGGCAGAGTCCTGTCGCTCTCGTTCCTGAAAAGGCCAATGAACAGCATTACGAGGTCCCTCCCGGGTTCTTCCAGCAGGTGCTGGGCAAACACCGCAAATACAGTTGCTGCCTGTGGGACCAAGGGGTCGAGACGCTCGACCAGGCCGAGGAGCGGGCTCTCGCAGTCACCTGTGCCCGGGCGGCACTGTTTGACGGGGCACGCATTCTCGAGTTGGGCTGCGGCTGGGGCTCGTTGACCTTGTGGATGGCCGCCCAGTATCCCCAGGCAAAGATCACGGCGGTCTCCAATTCAACACCGCAACGCCTGGAAATCGAAAAACTGGCACGGGAGCGGGGATTGGCGAATGTGCAGGTGCTGACCGCCGACATGAACCACTTCCAGCCGGAAGGGGAGTTCGACCGCGTGGTCTCGGTCGAGATGTTCGAACATATGCGGAATTACCAGGAGCTCTTGCGACGGATCAGCACCTGGCTGCGACCCGGGGGCCGTCTCTTCGTGCACATCTTCACGCACGAACGACTGGCTTACCCGTTCGAGACCGAAGGTTCCGACGACTGGATGGGGAAGTACTTCTTCACCGGAGGGATCATGCCGAGTGACGGACTGCTGCATCGATTCCAGCGTGATCTTCAGCTGCTGCATCGCTGGCGTTGGAACGGCAGGCACTATGCACAAACCTGCAATGCCTGGTTGGCCCGGCAGGACGCCCAGCGGTCGAGCGTCATACCGATTCTGGCCGAGGCCTATGGAGGGGAGGGCGCCGAACTGTGGTTTCATCGCTGGCGGTTGTTTTTCATGGCGTGTGCCGAATTGTTTGACTACGCGCACGGTGAGGAGTGGGGAGTCTCGCACTACCTGTTTGGCAAGCCCTGAGTCCCGGTACCAGATCGGGGCGTGCCTTCCCGAACCATCGCGGAGTGATGGGGCCCTGACGTCAACGATCCCCCCGACCGGACATCCCGATCGGGGGGGAATCTGATGGTACGGATGATCTGCTCCATCTTCCTTCGGGCTCAGGCTGCTGGAACTCATTGGGATTGAGCTGCGGTTTCGCGGTCGTGGAGGTGTACCAGCGCTTCGCGGGAAAGATTCTCGGCCAGTTCGCGCAATTGCTGCTGCTCAGGTCCATCGACCAGCTGGAAGCCAGATTTCTCGGCGATCAGCAGGTTCAGTAACACGCCCACCAGGCCCGCAGCGGCGTTGGCTCCCGACCCGTCGGCCGCTCCCCCAGGAGCCATGAACACCCGCTCGGGGACAAGCGGCTGAGTGGCCTCGGAAAGGTTTTTCGCGACACACGACAGGGCGAACAGACGTGGATCGCCGTAGGACGAGACCTTTTTCAGCAGAACCGCCGCCTCCGCAAGTCCAATCTGCATGGCTCGTTGGGCTTCCCCGCGTCCGGAGAGGATGGTGCTGCGGCTGTCGGCTTCGGCAATCATCACAGTCTGGTCGGCCTGGCGCCGGGCACGCTGCAGCTCCGCATCGGCCATCACCACCGCTTGCTCCGCCTGCTTGCGGGCCCGATTGAGTTCACCTTCCGCCTCGACGGCGGCCTGTTCGGCCTGCTTGCGTGATTTGGCCAACTCGGCCGCCGCCTGGTTTTCGACAATCTCAATCTGGACCCGGGCATTGGTCAACTGGGTCTGCATGTTGGCCTGGGCCTGGGCTTCGTTCAGCATCCGCAATCGATCGGCGGCATCACGTTGTCGGTCGTAGGTCTCCAACTGCTCGATCGACAATTGCCGGGTTCGGAGCTGTTCGAGCAGTTGGTTGATTTTGGTGTCTCCCTCCTGGGCGTCGGGTTTGCCAATCAGCACATCGACACACTCCATGTCGAACTCATGGAACTTGCGGTGCAGCTCCTCCCGGGCTTCCCGTTGAATGGCATCGCGGTCATGGAGCAGTTCGAGCATCGTCTTCTTGTGGGCCACGTCCCGAAAATAGGCACTCAGCATGGGGTCCAGCGTCTGGGTGATCAGCTTCTTGACATCTCCAAACCGTTGAATGACGTTGGGCGCGCGTTGGTAGTCGATATGCACCACCACCGAGAGCGGCAGGCGCGGTTCATACGCGTCTCGGGTGACCAGGTCGATTGAGCGGAGGCTCTCGTCGTACCGGTGCGTCTCGGACTTGCCGGTGATCCAGTGCAGAACGAAGTTGGTCGTCGGGACCAGCACAATGCTTCCCGCGTACGTGTTGAAGGCGTATTTGCCCGGGCCAAGCGGCCTCTCCCAAACACCTCGCTCGCCTTCCGAAACCCGTTCTCCATGGCGGAAACTCACCCCCGAGAGATCTTTGCCGGCCTTACCGTAGTAGCTGACCACGACGCCGACATAGCCAATGGGCACCACCGTCTTGGGAATCTTCTGGACCGTGGCGAACCAGTGGTTGAGAAAATAGGTTCCGTCGGTGAGGGGCTGATACTGTCTTCCCCGCCGACCGCCCGCGGCCAGGAAGGCCTCGGGGTCCTGGAAGTTGTTGTGGTAATGTTCCTCCCCCGGTGTGGTCGCGACGGGCGGGGCGATGATGGCACCAGGCTCGAGTGAGGGGCCGTCATGCACCGTGACAATCGCGATGCTGTCGACCTCGTGGACCTGTTCGGGGTGCAGCGGGTCGGTGGCGGTCATGGTGTCGCCCACCACCACCGGCTGAAATGCCCGCATCGACTTCAACAGCTCGGCCCATTGCTGGACCTGGCTGAACTCGGTGTCGAGGATGCCACTGCGCAGGGCATGCACCTTTTCTTCGGTAATGACCACAAACAGCGCGGGATTGATTGCATAGACTCCTTCCCGCAGGATCGCCCGCTGGCGGCCGCGCTGTCCGCACGGTGATTGGTCTCCGGCCGTAGCTGTGAGGAATCGACGGGCATTCTGGAAGTGGTTGCAGTCCACGACGCGAGCCAACGTCTGCCCTGCGGGAAGCGCTTCGCCGTCGCGGGCGTAGATGTAACCAATCCGCCCCTGGCGGATGGTCACCAGAGGGTGGAAGTGGATGCGGTACTGCCAACGGGGATAATGGAAATGCAGCCCACCACGGAGCAGTTCCGCCTCGAAGCCGGCTTCTCCATCGAGGGCCAGAATCTGTCCATGCTGGACGGATCCCGCGTTTGACCAGAGTTTCTCGACAACTCCTACGCGGTGGTTGGGAATATACCGCACACACAGAAACAGGTAGCCCAACCCGAAGGAGAGCAGACACCAGGCCCACCAGCCGAGATTCCAACCGGAAAGGAAAGAGAAGAGGGGAGCCGACGGCACGAACAAAGCCAAAGACATGGCCATGCCTTTCCGGCGACACTCCGGTACGCAGCTTCGCACGCCTCTTCTTGAGGGCTCACCAGGATCGGAATGAGCCCCTGAGTCACAGAGAAGAGGACCTGCTGACAGCGACCACCCGAAGTGGTCGACATGTGCCAAGCCAGATCGCAGCCGGGAAATCCGCCGCGACGCAGTGCAGTACCGCTGTGAAGCCAAAACTGACCAACAGGGCACTGCGTCGTGGAGAATTGCAGACGAGATGCCCATTCAATCTGAACCACCACCATGGCGGTTCGAACCTGCGAGGTTAGCTGACGGGCTCGGGCTTGAATGACACCCGGAACGGCCTCTGGCGCGGATTTCTCCCCCCGCCTGGTGGCCAATCTTCGCCCCGGAACTCTCCGCAAGGAGAATTCTTTGGGTCCCCCGCTCCCGGATTCAGCTCCGGGATTCGGCTGCTGTTTAGATTTTACCAATAAAGCTTGCGTTTGTGGGATCAAAGTTTTTTGATTTGTTTTAACCTTCATCACCTGTTGGAGTTGGGAACGGAAGGTGTGGGGACTGCGACCGATCCTGGCCACAGCTGGCCCTGTCAGAATCAAAGGCTTTCCCGCAAGTCGCTGCAGACAAATGGGGGGGCTGCCACTTCAACTCGCGGCCTGGGGGGCCATGCCGCCTGGCCCATCGCGAATTCCGATTGCGAATTCATCGAGGAGGAAGAGAGTCGCGACGAATGGCGACGATTCGGTCGATCACATCCCCCACTCCGTCAATTCCACGTGCGATCAAGCCCAAGTCCAGATCGCGATCTTCAATGGTCGCATATCCTTGAAGGCATACTCCGGAAGGAACCCGCCGGATCACCAGGGAGTCGAAAATCACTCCGGGAAGATCCTGCAGAACCCTTTGAATCGTGCGTTCCAACTGATGATCGGGATCGGTGGCAGGCGGGGAATCATAAACGCCCGTCGTGGTTGTCAGCGGGAGAGAATCGTTTTCGCACAGAGGAGTCGATTGCAGGCCTGGGAGCGACTCGATTCCGGTGCAGTTCAGTTCTCGCATGTCGTTTCCTCGACTGAATCAATCGTCCATGGGTGGCGGGCAGATGCTTGTCTCAGATTAGCCTCCCAGATGCATGTGTCCAGAAAAATCGCGGCAATTTTTATGAGACAGGTCGATGGAGTTCTTGACGCGGGGGACTTCCCTGATGGACGCTCATCTCCCAGAGGTGGGGCCGCGTCGTGATTTGGTTCCGGTCGAAGATCGCCTGTGCATAGGGAATTCTGGCCAATCGTGAGTGATCCGTGAGTGCATTGTGGCCTGGCCGACGCCCGCGTCTCAATTGACTTCGCAGGGCGGTCCGAAAGTCACATGCCGCGCAACACTTCGTGGGCGGTGGAAATCGCCCGCTCCAGATCGCTCTGGGAATGGGCGGCCGAGACATACCACAGGCCTCGGCCGATGAGGCGGATTCCGCGCGCGTGCATTCCCGCGACGAAGCGGGCATAGGCTCCCTTGTCGTAGGTCAGTGTCTCCCGATAATCGCGGACTGCCGCCAACGGACTGAAACCGGCATGGAACATCGGACCCAGCCCCTGGATGAGCAGCGGTTGGCCCGCTCGCCGCGAGGCCTCCGCCAGTCCTGCCATCAGGAACTCACCCTTGCTCCGCAGCTCTTCTGGAATCCGATCGCGCTCGAGGATCGTTAATGTCTTCAGCGCAGCGGCCACGCTGGGATTCCCCGAGTTCATGGTGCCGGCGTGAATCACCTTCCCTTCGGCAATCAGCCGCATGTAACGTTCTTGTCCCGCCAACACACTGATCGGATACCCACTGGCCATCGCTTTGCCGAAGACTGCCAGATCGGGAGTGATGGCGAAATGCTGTTGAGCGCCTCCCAGCGCGGTTCGGAAGCCTGTAATGACCTCGTCGAAAATCAGCAGGGTGCCATGCCTGTCGCACAGCTCTCGCAGTCCGTGCAGAAATCCTGGTTGGGGGGGGACGCAGCCGTTGTTGCACATCACGGGTTCGGTGATGACCGCGGCCAATTCGCCAGCATGCCTGGCGAAAACCCGCTCCACCATTGCCAGATCGTTCCAGGGGAGCACCAAAAACTCGTGCCGGCTGTCGGCGGGCAAACCTTGCGACCAGGGGACCGGAGTCGGCTCGTCCCGGGGACCGAGGTCGGAGAGGGCTCCCCCCACACTCCACGAGACACTGTCGAACCAACCGTGGTAGTGTCCTTCGAATCGCAGGAACCTGGGACGGCCGGTGACCGCCCGGGCCAGACGCAAGGCGGCGTGGTCGGCTTCGGACCCCGACAGACTGAACCGCAGGCGTTCCGCGCAGGGGATCAGCCGCTGCAGCATCTCGGCCAATTCCAGTTCCTGCAGGTGCTGCCCGGCGTAGAGTTGGCCCTGCTGACTGGCTTCAGCCACGGCGGCCAGCACCTCCGGGTGGGAATGTCCCAGGACCAGCGGTCCCTGACTCAGTGTGAAGTCGAGGTACTCATTGCCGTCAACATCCCACAGTCGGCTCCCCTCGCCCCGGGAATAGAACAGGGGATGGGGAGTCGAGAATTTCCGAAATTCACTGGCCACGCCTCCCGACAGGACCCGACAGGCACGCTCGTAGAGTTCCTTGGATTTTTCGTGGGTCGACATGGAGCGAAGCGGGGAAGAGGATGGTAAGAGTCGATCTGGGTCCAGGCCCGACCTGTGTTGGAAGCCATCTTCTTGCCGATGATCCTCCAAGGCAAGTGGGAGAGCGGATTGTGGGCACTTACCGGGCACTCAGCCAGACCGTGGGACAAGACACCTTGCAGACCGCGCGACGACTGACCAAACTATCAGTGTTGCGTGGTTCCCTGCCGGTCACAGTGACCGATCTTCCTTCCACCCCGGCGGATCGTCCGTCTCGCGGTCAGATCTCGCCGTTGACTCTCATTGCGAGTCGCCCCATGATTCGCCGCCAATGCCCGCTGTGGTTGGGCATGATCCTGCTGGCTCTTGGCCCTTTCTCCCTCGCCTGGGGGGAACCGCCTGTTGAGCCCATGTTCGAGTCTCACATCCGCCCCCTGCTCAAGGCCCACTGCTGGCATTGCCATGGTGAGGCGGGAGAGACCAAAGGGGGGCTCGATTTGCGGCAGGTGCGCCGGATGGTTCAAGGAGGCGATTCCGGTCCGGCGCTGCTGCGCGACCAGCCGCTGAACAGCCCGTTGTGGCAGCGGGTCGTTTCCGGAGAGATGCCGCCGGGCAACAAAAAGCTTTCCGCGGTTGAAATGGGTGTGCTGAAGGGCTGGCTGGAGCGGGGCGCGCCGATCTCCAGGGCTGAGCCCGAGAATCCCGAGGCAAGTTCTCCGTTTACAGAAGAGGAACTCGCATTTTGGTCATTCCAGGCCGTGGTGCGGCCGGTGCTGCCTGTCACACGGCAGGACGGGCTGGAAAACGAGGTCGATCGGTTCATTGCCGCGGGTTTGGAACAGCAGGGACTGCGCCTGTCGCCACCAGCCGATCGGGTGACCCTGATCCGGCGGCTGACCCTCGACCTCTGGGGGCTCCCTCCCACGCCAGACCAGATCGATGAGTTTGTCTCCGATGCCAGTCCCGAAGCCTATTCCCGCCTCGTCGAGCGGTTGCTGGCCTCGCCCCGCTATGGGGAACGCTGGGGGCGCCATTGGCTCGACGCGGCCGGCTATGCCGATAGCGATGGCTATAGCACCCGCGATCTGGAGCGAAAATATGCCTGGAAATACCGCGATTATGTGGTGGCCAGTCTCAACCAGGATTTGCCCTGGAACGAGTTTTTGGTGGAGCAGATTGCCGGTGATGAACTGCTGGCTCCCCCTTATCGAAATCTGTCGCCCGAACAGGCGGCGCGGCTTATCGCCACGGGATTTCTGCGGATGGGACCCGATGGAACAGGAGATGGTGAGGCAGAGGTACAGACGGCGCGGCAGGAGGTCATCGCGGAGACGATCAAGATCGTCAGCACCGCCGTCCTGGGACTGACCGTGGGCTGCTCTCAGTGCCACGACCATCGCTACGATCCCATACCGCAGGCCGACTATTACCGGATGCGGGCGATTTTCGAACCAGCCTTCGATGTGTCGCACTGGCGCAATCCAACGGCCCGGCTGGTCTCGTTGTGGCACGACGAGCAATTCGCCAAGGCGGCCGAGATTGACCAGAAAAAACAGGCCCTCAATGACGAGCGGACCAAAATTCTGGATGGAATTGTCTCGGAGGTGTTTGAGCGGGAGTTACTCAAGGTGCCCGAAGAACGCCGGGCCGACGCCCGCGCCGCCAAGGGAGCCGCCGCGGATCAACGGACTCCCGGGCAGCAGTTGTTGCTCAAGGAATTTCCCGCACTCAATGTCGACCGCGGCAGTGTGTACCTCTACGAGCCGCAGAAGATCAATGAACACAACAAGAAATACGACGACCTGACCGCCCAGTTGAATTCCCAGCGCCCGCCCGAAGACTTCGCACACTGTCTGACAGAGGTTCCCGGGGCTGTGCCTGCGACGCGGATTTTCGCCCGGGGCGACTTCAACCAGCCCCGCGAGGAAGTCGCTCCAGCGGAGTTGTCGATTCTCTGCAGCGGCTCTCAGGTCCCGATTTCCTCCAAAGACTCGTCGCTGCCGACCAGTGGCCGGCGGTTGGCCTGGGCCCGGCATCTGACGAGTGGACGGCATCCCCTGGTGGCTCGAGTGTTGGTGAACCGGGTCTGGCTGCATCATTTTGGAGCCGGGATTGTGACGACTCCCGGCGATTTCGGTGCGTTGGGGGCCCGGCCAACCCATCCCGAGTTGCTGGATTGGCTGGCGAACCGGTTTGTGGAGTCGGGGTGGAGCCTGAAGAGCCTGCACCGTCTGCTGGTGCACTCGGCCACCTACCGGCAGAGTTCGCAACGGACTCCCGAACTGGAGCGGGTGGACCCCGAGAATCGGCTCTGGGCCCGGGCGGCGATCCGGCGGCTGGAGGCCGAAGTCGTGCGCGATTCCCTCCTCGCCATCTCGGG
This sequence comes from uncultured Planctomycetaceae bacterium, assembly GCA_903861195.1. Lineage (GTDB taxonomy): Bacteria > Planctomycetota > Planctomycetia > Planctomycetales > Planctomycetaceae > UBA10511. The sequence continues at coordinate 41,319 of CAIOTJ010000452.1, forward strand.
ACAACTCTCCAATCGCATGGCGGGGGTCCCCGTTCCCGTGGCTCCCGATGAGGTGGGACAAATCGTGGTGGCGGTCGATACCCGAGATTCGGCTGGTCGTCCGACGGGCAAGACTGTGTCCCTTGGCGAGGATGAGTTCCGGCGGAGTTTGTATGTGCAGGTGCGCCGCTCAATGCCCCTGTCGTTTCTGGAATCCTTCGATGTTCCCGACATGCGGCCCAACTGCACTCTGCGGAACAGTTCCACCGTGGCCCCCCAGGCCCTGCTGATGATGAACAGCGACTTCGTGTCGCAACGGGCGGCCGATCTTGCCCGGCGGGTGATGGTCATGGCGGGAAGCAGCCGTGCCGAGCAGGTGCGACTGGTTTGGCGGCTGGCGACGGGATTGACTCCGTCGGAACGCCAGTTGATCGAGGCGTGGGAGTTTCTGGATGCCCAGACAGCGGCCTTCGCGGCGCTGCAGTTGGAAGGCGAAAAGCCCGAGCAGCGGCCCGACCCGGCGTTGTCGGCGCTGACGAGTTACTGCCAGGCGATCCTGTGTTCGAATCGGGTGCTGTATGTCGAATGAATTTCCGGAGAGGGGCGAATCGCGGGGCTCACGCCGGCATTTTCTGGCTGAGCAGTCGTTGAGACTGGGGACTCTGGCGCTCGCCTGGCAGGCAACTCGCGGAGCGACGGCGGCCCCGCCGAAACCGGTCGATCTTCCCAGCCAGTTCGATCTGAAGCCAAAACAGCCCACTGCGCCCCCCCAGGCGCAGGCGATGATCTCGTTCTTCATGCAGGGTGGGCCCAGCCATCTCGATCTGTTCGACAACAAGCCAGAGCTGCAAAAGCGCTCGGGTGAAAAATTCGGCGGTGAAATCAAGTACGACAATGCCGCGGAATCGAGCCCGAAGCTGTTTTATGGTCCCTGGAAATTCGGTCGGCAGGGGCAATGCGGCATGGAGTTGAGCGAACTGCTGCCAGGGCTGGCGGAAGTCTGCGACGACATCACGCTGATCCGCTCCATGCATACCGGGGTGAACAACCACGGACAGTCCATCTACGCTCTGAATGGTGGGCGTCCGACCGGAGGCCGGCCAGCCCTGGGGAGCTGGCTGACATTCGCCCTCGGGGCCGAAAACCAGACTCTGCCCGCCTACCTCGTGTTGACCGATCCCGGTGGCTTGCCCGTGCTGGGGGTCGAGAATTGGCACAATGGCTGGCTTCCCTCGCTGTATCAGGGAACGGTCATTCGTCCCCAGGAGCCGCGGATCCTCAATCTCGATCCTCCGCGCCGCTCCAACCTCGCCACCCAGCAGCAATTCCTCAAGCTTCTCGATTCGGTCAATCGGGACCAATTGTCGCAGCACCCGGGCGAACACGAACTGGCCGCCCGCATCGCGAGTTATGAACTCGCCTCCCGGATGCAGACTTCAGCCCGTGAAGCGCTCGATTTCCAGCAGGAGACCGAGGCCACGCAGAAGCTCTACGGGTTGGACAATCCCAAGACCCGCGAGTTCGGGATTCGTTGCCTTCTGGCTCGCAGACTGGTCGAGCGGGGTGTGCGGTTTGTGGAAATCTGTACCGGGAACCAGACCTGGGATCACCACGGAGGCATTGTGACGGCCCTGCCCGACATCTGCTCCCGAACCGATCTCCCCGTCGCGGGCTTGATCAAGGATCTCAAGCAGCGCGGTTTGCTCGACCAAACGCTCGTGCACTGGGGGGGCGAGATGGGCCGGTTGCCAGTTATCCAGAACGAGAAGAATATCGGCCGCGATCACAATACCTATGGCTTCAGCATGTGGCTGGCGGGAGGGGGCATCAAGCGGGGTCTGACCTGGGGGACCACCGACGAATTTGGCCACAAGGCGGTCGAAAATGTCGTCAATCATTACGACTACCATGCCACGCTGTTTTATCTGTTTGGGCTGGATGCGGCGAAGGTCGCATTTCCCCGTCCCACGGGCCTTGGCACCATTCTCGACGGTCAGGCCGGTCAGATTGTCTCGGGGATTCTGGAGCGTCCTCCCGTGACGGCCTGAGGGAGCTCAGGGAAGGGAGCTCAGGGAAGGGAGCGAAGGGGCGATCAGCGGTCGGACAGGGCCTGGAATACTCGCTCGGCCGCCACCTCGCCGCTCGTGATGGTGTCGGGGAGTCCCACCCCGTGCAGAGCGTTCCCTCCCAGGGCCAAGTGTGGCAGTGTCGCAAGGTCTTGCTCGATCTGGGCGACGATGTCGAGGTGGCCCACATGGTATTGGGGCATCGAGTTCATCCAGCGGGCCACGACCACCACCTCGGGACGCCATTTCACTCCCAGCAGTTCGGCCAATTCCTCCCGGACCAGGTCGACAATGGCCTCGTCCGAAAGTCGCACGAATTGGGGCTGCATCGCCCCCCCGACGAAAGTTCTCAATTGCACCGAGCCCTCTGGCGCCCGATTGGGAAACTTCCGGCTTGTGAACGAGACTGCGAGGATTCTCCGGCGTTCGATCGCCGGGATCACCAGTCCAAACGCGTCCAGGGGATGGGCCACGTCGGTCAGTCGATGACCACTGACGACGATTACTGTCGAGGCATATTCAATCTTCCTCAGGGCCGAAGCGGCGACTGGACGGATGGCTGTCAGCAGTTGTGCGGCTCGATGGGCCGGCGCCGCCAAAACCAGGCCATCGCATTCCAGCGACTCTCCGTTGGACAAATCGAGCTGAAACCCCGGGGATTCGGCGCTTTGCCGAATGGTGAAAACCGGGCTCGAGGTCCGGATCTCGGCAGACTGGCGGACCCGGGCAGTGAGTGATTCCACCAGTTGGGAGATTCCCCGGCGGGGAGTGGCAAACAGGCCATACCGGGCTCCACTGGCCGCCCGATCCTGGGGGGCGGTCTCACGTCCCTCCGCCTGCAGCCCGCGGATCAGGCTGCCGTAACGCGCTTCCATTTCGAGAAAGCGGGGCATGGTCGCCCGCAGGCTGAGACGCTCGGGATCAGAGGTGTAGATCCCCCCGACCAGAGGTTGCACGAGCCTCTCCAGTGCTTCCGTACCAAGTCGGCGGCGGACGAAGCTGGCAAGGCTTTCGTCTTGTACAGGGTCCGCCGGACGGGGAACAAATGGTTCGGCCGCGAGACGCAGCTTGCCCGCCAGGGAAAAAATCGGCGATTTCCACACTGGCCACAGGGCATTCGGGGCGAGCAGCTGAAACCCCTCGGGCACGGCCACCGCTCGACCCCGAGACAGCACGAGGGACCGCCGGTAGCGGGCATCGGTCGGAATCAGATCACCGGCCAATCCAATCCGTTCGCAAAGTCGAATCGCCCCCGGTTTATTGGTGATGAACGAATCGGCACCGGTCTCGATTCGATAGCCGTCGGCCTCCCGCGTTCCCACCAGTCCACCCAGCGAATCCTGCGCTTCCAGCAGCGTGATTCGCAATGGACGTCCCGTCTGTTGGGTCAATTCACCCAACCGGTGGGCAGCCGCCAGCCCGGAAACACCTCCTCCCACGATGATGATGTGGGGGGCTGACTGTGGGCTGTACTGAGAGATGGCCATAGGGGACAGCCCCGGCTGTGGAGGGGCTCCAGGGGAGGGCAGATGGTCGGGCGTTTCTGGTGCGGACTGGGGCGGCCGGGTCAGCGTCCGCTGATGATGAGCCGTTGGGTCGAAGCGGGAACGTCCAGCCATTCGTTTTGGGTCAGGCCCGCCGCTTCGAACATGGCTGCGTACTCTTCGAAGGTGTAGGCATCCCCCTCCGCAGTTGTCCCCAGCATGGTGAGGGCGAATTCGGCGGGCATGGGGGGCGAGACGCGATCGGAGTTCGGAATGAATTCCAGTGTCAGCACCAGCCCATCGGGAGCCAGGGCGCCCGCCAGCCGGCGGAGGAGTGAAACGTTTGTCGCCCGGGAAAAGTGATGCAGGAAATTCGTCACCAGGATAAGCTGGTAGGGTCCCTCCAGGTCCACCTCCAGGGCATCTCCCGGACGCAGTGTGTGCCGGTCGGCCACTCCCGCCGCGACGGCATTTTCGCTGGCCACCTCGAGCACCGGAGCCCAGTCGAGGGCCACGATGTGTGCAGCGGGATTCTCGCGGGCCACGGCAATTCCGAACAAGCCGTGTCCGGCCGCGAGATCCAGGACCCGGATTGGTCCGGGCCGCAATCGGGCGGTGAACGGCCCCAGGAAGGCGGCTGGGGTTCGCATCATGGGAACCATGGAGCGGGCGAAGTCGACCCACCCCGCGAAGTTCGTTTCCACCGTACCGGAACCCGGCAACTGCGTCCGTCCCTGACGAACGGTCTGGGCCATGTCGCGGAACGCGTCCAGCAGGGGGCCCGAGTGCAGGAAGTTGGTGACCGATCCAAAGTAGGCGGGGGAACTGCGATCAAGGAACAACGCCGCGTCCTGGGCAGCCTCATAGTTGCTCTCGTGCTTTCGCAGAAACCCCTGAACTGTGAGATAGTCACACAGAATGCGCATGGCCCGCGGGTCGGCGTCGCAGGCGGCGGCGAGAGTCCCAGTCGTGGTCGCCCCCCGCCCCAGGTGAGTGAACAGATCGAGATCGATCGCTGCCTTGAGGGCCGCGCTGCGCTGAAAAGCGTTCAGCGTCTCGAGAATCCGGACTGGCGTGGGACCGTGAGGAACGGGGTTCATGGGAGCAACAAAGGCAGGTTGAGATCGTGTGCGTGAGGACTCTCGTCGAGATTAGCGGATGCCAGTGACAACCGGAACGCCGCACTGGGACCCGGTCCACACGTCCCTCGCATCACCCGGTGACCGCGTCTCGGGGGCGTGGAGGGAGTTGAGGATTTTTGACGTGGCGAGCATAATCGCGGCGGGGCCACCGTGGGCCCCGATTCCGTCACTGAAACTACCTTGGTGAGTCGCAGATGAACCAGATTCCCCGTCGAGTGATCGTGAGTGTTCTGACCGGCGCGATGCTGCTGGGCGTGGGAGGGTTCGCCGTCGGCTGGTTCAAGCCTGATGAGACTACGGTCACCGAGGTGGCTCCGGGGGTCTGGTTTCGCAAGACCCGCTGGAAGCCAGACTTCATCGGCTGCAACCAGGGTTGGGTGATCTTCAATGACTTCGTGTTGGTCATCGACGCGAATTTCCCCAACCAGGCGGAAGAGATCATTCCGCTGATTCGGAAAACCACCGACAAGCCGATCCGGTATGTGTTCGACACGCATTACCACGGGGACCATGCC
>CAIOTJ010000453.1 GCA_903861195.1 uncultured Planctomycetaceae bacterium
GCCCAGCAGCAGCCGGGCGAGCGGAGTGAGAATCCGCAAGATGCCCAGGACAAACTCGACCCGGCCCAGCAGAAAGCGGCCGAAGAAGCGCGGCGCCGCGCGGTCGCGAACGATGTCTGGGGACATCTGCCTCCCAATGTGCGTGAGGCGCTGCAGAAGTCGTTCAACGAACGCTATCTCCCCAAGTACGAAGAACTCGTACGGAAATACTACGAGTCGCTGGCCGAGAAACAGCGCGACTGAGCGGTTTCTGGGGGCCGGCTGTTGGGAATGACAGCGTCCTTCCTCTCAGACACGGAACGGTCCCGGAAGGGGCCTGAAATCGTCCCGGCTAAGGGGACTCGCCAAAACAATTCACACCATTGCTCGATCGTATCACGAAAATGATCGATCCAGTGATTCTGCCGCGAGTTCTCCGAGTTCGCACCGGCATCCACCTCGCCCACCCAAATACTTCCCCGTAGGGGATACTTCCCTCAGCCTGGGGTTGTCGCGCAGGCGACTACCCCAGGTCGCCATTCCCATCACGATCTCTATCCTGTAAGGATTGCTATTTACACCCGGTCTGATGATTGCGGATCGATCACTGAGCGAACCCACGTTGAAAGGAACCACTTTCAGGGTTCAGCTTCTGTTGGGGATCGCGTTCCCCGGGTAGCCGCTGAAGCGGCAACCCGGGGCTGAGAAAAGTCACCTCTGCGAGGTAGGCGGTGGGTTGGCGAGAGGTTTGTACCGAAGGCCGAGGGGCGTTGTCCCCACGGTCCAGCCCGATCACCATGGCCACCACGTCGGCTGTATGCGCTCGCCAGGATCATGCATAGGGTCTTCAAGACACTCAGCGAGATTGGGCATCGGACCACACAAGGATCGATCAGGTGATTTCGTCGCGGGTCATTCGTGGTTCGGAACGTTATCTCCGGGATTCGCCACCGCCGGCATCCCGGCGCTTCAATTCAGAAAGCTGTAGGGAGACGGCACCAGGAACGAGTGGTGTTCGAAGAGCGTCAGCTTGCCGTATTTGCCGATGAACTGGGTGAAGTGGAGCAGGAAGATATAGAACGCCAGCAAGGGGAGGGAGGGGAGCCAGCAGATCCACCGCCAGAGCCAATGACTGGGGCGTTCGTTCCGGATCGCCCGATGATAGGCCCACCCGGTCAGCACCTTCACCGGGTAGATCGAGACCACGAACACAATCGTCACCAGCCAGAGGGCGTCCCGAGGGGGAATGGCCGCCTTGAAGAGATACATGGGCAGGGCGAACAGCAGGGTCACCAGAATGGTGATCAGCCACGCGAACGGGGCGTGCCGGTACATCGCGCGGACCTTCCGCAGTTCGAACATCGCCCCCAGGCGGTTCTCCGCCGCGAGATGTGCCTGCAGGAACGGGACCCACGACAGCACGGGAATGAGCAGGGCGGCACCGATCAGGGTAATCAGCACCGGGCCCCCTTCGGTGCGGTCGGCGGCGGCGAACATCAGCGTGGGGAGTGCCAGCCACGCCAGCGCTCCCACGAAGCCCTTCAGTCCCAGGACAAAGTGATGCCTGAGCCGCAGCCCCGAGACAAACGCCCCCACCTCCCGTTCGGCGGTCTGCCAGTAGTCTCCCTGCAGCCAGCGCTGCCGCAGCCAGAGCACGTTTTTGAGCGGCCGGAAGAAACACGAGAGGGCCCCGCCGCGGGCCACCGCCAGCACCAGGTGCAGCGCCACCAGTCCCGCCGCCACCAGCAGGGCGACATGGCCGAAGGCGTCGGCCCGGGAACCGGGCTGAATGAGATGGATGTCCCCCAACAGGTGCGACAGCAGCCGCAGGGGAATGATCCACAGCCAGACCCCCAGCACCAGCGAACCGAGCCGGGGGGCCAGGGGCAAGAGGGGAAACGCATCCCGCAGCCGGCCGCTGCGGGCGACCCGTCCCTCGACTTCCAGCAGATAGCCGAGCGCCAGGAAGTTGACCACCGGGATCGCCGCGATGCAGGCCAGCAGCACGGTCAGGCTGACAATGCCCCAGACGGTCCGCACCAGCCAGGCCACGCCCCGCAGGATCCGGCGGAGCCGGCCCACCCGCGGGGCCGGGGGAAGCGGCGTGGCGCAAGACGCGGGGGGCGTTACCTCAGCGGTGGACTGGGCGGTGGTGTGTGATCTGGCCGGGGGCTGGATCGTGGTGAAATCGACCAGCTCCGCGGCGAACTCGCGGATTTCCACCGGGGCCTGGGGGGGCAACGACGACGGGACCTCAAGCGGAGCCTCGCCGCAGTCCTGCACTTCGGCGGGGACGATTCCGAATCTGTCTTCCTCCGGAGAAGAACCTGTTGCCACGCGAAGTACCCTGGTGTGAACCCTCCCCCATCTTTCCGCGACTTGGGCACCCTGGCAGGATGCCGTCGGGCGGAGCCCCTGCAGTATACCGATCCCGCGCAGAGACGACCGAGTGAGGGCCCTCGTAGACGATAGCGCGGCACCGTTGTGGAAGCCCGTCGGCCGCCGTCAGTCCATCCGCAGCAGCACTTTGGTGCACCCCGGCTGCCGCTGGTTGAACATGTCGTAGCCCCGCGGTGCCTCGGCGAGCCCCAGTTCGTGGGAAAACAGGCTCTCCAGCGGCTGCGGCTGGCGGGCCAGCAGGTCGAGTGAGCGTTCGAGCCAGGCCCGGGCGGGGGCCCGGCCCGCCCGGTAGGTGAGGTTCTTGTCGTACAGTTGCCCGGGGGTGAGAGCGAAGGCGGGTTCATTGTGGACCCCCGGGGCGCTGATGGTTCCCCCGGGGCGCACGATCTGCCAGGCGAGTTGCGTGGCGTCGGGATAGCCCACCGCCTCGATGACCACATCGACCCCGCGGCCTTCCGTCTCCCGGCGGAGGGTTCCCACAACATCGTCGTCGAGGTGGACGGGAACCGCGCCGTACCCCCCGGCCTGCTCGAGGCGGTCGGGAACCCGGTCGATGGCGTAGACCACCCCGGCACCCGCGGCGACCGCGCCCAGCACGGCACACAGACCCACCGGGCCCAGCCCGAGGATGGCCACCGCGTCTCCCGGGGCGACCTGTCCCTGGTCGACGGCGTGCAGCCCGGTGGAGAAGACATCGCCCGCCAGCAAGGCGCGCTCGGCGGGAATGTCGGGGCCGATGGGGACCAGGGTGGCGTCGGCATGGGGGACGCGCACCAGTTCGGCTTGCCCGCCGTGCAGTCCCGTCCCCTGCTGAACCCAGCCAAACACCTGGCTTTCGACACAGCGGGCGGTCAGTCCGCGCCGGCAGGCCCAGCACGCTCCGCAGTTGATGGTGAACGGGGCTGCGACGCGGGTGCCGGGACGCATGGTCCGCACGGCCTCCCCGGCGCTGAGCACCGTGCCGGTGAATTCATGTCCCAGCACCGTGCCCGCGTCGAGACCCCGTTCGACCCCCCGATAGACGTGCAGGTCCGAACCGCAGATGGCGGCCGCCTCGACCCGCACGATGACGTCGGTGGGAGACTGCAGGGTCGGGTCGGGAACCACGAGGGTTCGAACGTCAAAGGGGGCGGCGAAGGTGACGGCACGCATGTACGGAATTGTCCTGGGTGACAAGCGCTCAAAGCTGCCGAAAATGGTACCAGTGGCGAGGACGTGAGCGTACTGTTGGCCGTGCTCGACACCGGTCGCGGTTCATTTTTTGGCTTCTGGGCGAAGGGTATCCGGGAAACCGGGGGACTTCTCGAGCCTTGGAACGGCCAGACAGCCGGCTTCACGCGATGCGGAGAAACTTCGCATCGCGATGGGAAGTGCGGCCTCATGGCCTTCCGGCACGTGGTTGCCTGGGTCACGAGTATTTTGCCACAGTTGATACAACCCGCCCGACTTGAACAGCGGGGGCCGTTTCTGCGGCAAACCGCTTTTTTTGCTGAAAAAACACTTGTCTGCATGGCTGTGAGATCACAAGCTGCAGATCTCTACGTGTTCAGGGGGGGAAACGCTGTCCTGAAAGACTCCCCGGCCCAGACGTTGGCTTGCAAGCCGCCCGTACCGGGAGTGGTCTGGCCTCCTCATTCCGGGCAGTGTCCAAGCCGGCCCGGGATCGGTTTCCGATTGGCTTGTTCGATGCAGTTCAGCATGTTGATCCATCAATCCAAACTCATCTCGATGTGGTTCGGACTCCGGTGGCCGTTGGTGTGTAGCCTGGTGGTCTGCGCGGGGCTGTCGGGTTGCAAAAAGTCGGCACCAGGGATCCCGTTGGACGAGATACGGCCTCTCGGTGATGACAACGAAATCGGTCAGTACCACGATTTTTGCGAGCCACTCGAGCAGCCTGTTTGGAAGCCGGCTGCTAATTCCGAATTCATGCGGCCCGATGACCCGGTCATCGGAATCCTGACGAAGCAGGGGGCATACGCCCTGCCGTGGTGGGTGCTGAAGAACCATCACGTGGCGAATTTTGACGTCGACGGCGAAGAGATCCTGGTCACCCTGTGCGAAATGTGCAGCAGTGCCTCGGCGTTCGATCCCAGGGTGGACGGCGAGCGACTGCACTACCGTGTGGTGGGCATCTACAATGGAACTCATATCATTCGGGATGAAGAGACCCAGACGTTCTGGCTCCCCTTTCTGGGACGTGGCCAAAAAGGTCCGCACATGGGGAAGCAGTTGAAACGTCGGCGTGTGGACCAGGCCAATTGGGCCGATTGGCTGCAAATGCATCCCCAAACCCAGGTGGCTTATGGGGAGCCAAGTGCGCGCGAAGGACACGGCAGCAAACACTTCCCAGGCGCCACGCTGATGGGAGACGGGATGCTCGCTTCGTTGCAGCACCGCAGCCTGCGGCTCTCGCAGAACGATCTGGTGCTGGGGATCGTGGTGAATGACGAACATCGGGCGTTCCCCATGGCCGAACTGACCCAAAATGGTGCCGTGCTGCAGGAGGTTCTGGGAGAGCTTCCGATCGTCGTATTCCACAAGCCCCACACGTTTCTGGCGGCGGCATTCTCTCGTCAGCACCAAGATGAAATGCTGGACTTCACGACGAATGAAAAGGGAGAAATCGTCGACCGGCAGACGGGAAGCACATGGAACTATGCCGGGATCGCCCTGGAAGGACCCCTTTCCGGCACCGAACTCGAACCGGTCACCTATTCCATGGACGAGTGGTACATGTGGTTCACGCAGCATCCACAAACCACTCTCTATGCTCACTGAGGCCGTACCGTTGCCAAAGTAAGGGCGCATTCGCCGGGAAGGGAGACGTCCCGTGGTCAAATCACCCGATTCCCCACGCGGCGGCCGATCGCCGGATGGGAACCAGATCGCACAACCGTCCCCTTCCGCCATTCAGGAATCAGGCTGCGAACCGTTACAGCCCTCACAGCGGTACCTGGCCTCGTGAGTTCTTCCCTGACGGACTCCCGGCTGTCTGGGACTTCTCCTGCGATTTGATCATGATCGGTCTTTCGATCGCAGGCTGCGGAATTCCTCCTCCCCGGTTCTCTTCTGGATGTCCCCTGACCGGTCTCCCACGATGGATTTCTCTCTGACGGCCGCCGATCGACAGCAATGGGAAGCGGCCCGACGGCTCGCGAGTGAGCACCTGTCGCCCGTGGTTCCCGCGGTGGGATGCGAGCGGGCGGGGTTTGATCAGGCTGGCTGGCGGCGTCTCGGAGAGTTCGGACTGTTCCAGGCCGATCTGCGGGATCCCGGCAGCAGCTTTCGCCGGGCCGCCCACTTACTGGAGGCGTGCGGCACCGGGGGGGCCGACCGGGGCCTGCTGTTCGCCGCCGGGGCTCACATCTTTGGCTGTCTCTGGCCGCTGATCCAACTGGGAACCCCCGCGCAGCACACCCACTGGGTCCCGCGCCTCGGCACGGGCGAGCAGATCGGGGCCTTGGCGATTACCGAACCCGAAGCCGGCTCGGCCATTTCGGCCCTCGCCACCACGGTGACCTCGGAAGGCGATGAGGTGATTCTCTCGGGGGCCAAGACCCTGGTCACCAATGCCCCGGTCGCCCATGTGATGCTGCTGATCGCCAAGGAGTTCCCCCAGCGCGGCAGTCTGGGACTCTCGGCTTTTCTCGTTCCCACCCACACTCCGGGGGTGACCATCCGCCCGTTGGCGACGGTGGGCCTGGACGGCGCCCCGGCTGGGGATGTCGAGCTCAATGAGGTGCGTCTGCCCAGGGCCGCCCGCCTGGGACCGGCCGGGGGGGGACTGGGGGTGTTGCTGTCGGCCATGCAGGCCGAGCGCACCGCCATTCTCGCCGGGTTCCTGGGAGCCGCCGAGTTCGATCTCGCCCGCTGCCACCAGTATCTCAAGAACCGCCGCCGTCCCGGCGAGCAGACCTCCCTGGCCGACCATCAGTCGGTCCAGCACACGCTGGCCGAGATCCGCTGCCGCCTCGAAGCGGCCCGCTGGCTGCTGTATCGAGGGCTCTGGGAAGTTACCCACGGCACCGACCGCATCGCCTGGCCCGCGATGGTCAAGAAGACCGTCAGCGAAGCGGTGTATGACTGCGCCCACAAGATTCAGTGCCTGTATGCCGGCGCGGGCTGGAGGAACATCGATCGCTCGGCCACCGCCGTGCAGGACACTCTGGCCATTCTGTCGGCCTCGGGAACGACCGACGTGCAGCTCAATACAATCGCCTCGCAGTTGTCCAAGACGCTGGTCCCCCTGACGTGACCTCACCCCCCGAGATGATCGAGAACCTGTCCGACATTCTGCGCACCGCGGCCGAGAGCCATCCGCACCAGGTGGCGGTTGTCGCCGGGACGGTGTCGCTCACGTACCAGCAACTCGACGCCCAGACGAGCGAACTGGCCGGATGGCTGCGCACCCAGGGGGTACAGCCGGGAGATCGGGTTGGGCTGTGTCTCCCCAAGACGGCCGCGGCACTGACCGCCCTGTATGCGGTACTGAAAGCGGGGGGGGTGTATGTGCCGGCCGACGTGCGCAGTCCACCGGCCCGGCTGGCAGGGTTGCTGGCCGACGCCGGTTGCCGGCTGATCCTGACTACGTCGCGGGTGGCCGAGTCCCTGCCTGCGCACTGGCCGGCCGACACGGCTCGGCCCGCGTTGATTCCCTTTCCACCCCCGATGGCCGAGTTGTCCCCCGGAACCTCGCCGTCTCCCGAGGGGGAGCTGCCGGACGTTCCCCGGTCTCCCGAGGCACCGGCCGCCCTGATGTACACATCGGGGTCCACGGGGCGGTCGAAGGGGGTGGTGCTGACTCACCGCAACATCCTGTGTTTCGCCGACTGGGGGCGGAACCAATTCGCATTGCAGCCGGCCGATCGGGTGGCCAGCATCGCCCCGTTTCACTTCGATCTGTCGACATTCGACCTGTTTTCCACCCATCTGGCGGGGGGGACGGTGGTGCTGTTGGATGAGCAGGCGGTGATGTTTCCCTCCGCTGTGGTGGCGACGTTCCGCAAGCAGCAGATCACGGTCTGTTATGCCGTCCCCACCACCTGGGTGCAGTTGCTCGAGCGGGGGGGGCTCGAGTCGGCTCCTCCGACGTCGCTGCGCCAGGTGCTGTTCGCAGGAGAGGTCTTTCCGCTCCCCTTGCTGCGCCGTCTGATGCAGGCCCTGCCGCAGGCCACGTTCACCAACCTGTATGGTCCGGTCGAGACCAATGTCTGCACCTTCCACACGCTATCCGGTATCCCGGGGGAGGAGGCGACCGAGATTCCCATTGGGCGTCCCCTGCCGCACAGCCCGGTCGAGGTTCTCGATGAGCAGTTCCAGCGTGTCCCCCCGGGTGACGTGGGGCAGTTGTGTGTGCGCGGGCCGGGAGTTTCTCCGGGTTATTGGCAGCAACCCGAAATGACCGAACGCAGTCGGGTGGCGGGGGAACCGGCCACGTATCAGACGGGCGATCTGGGCTTCCGGGATGCCACCGGCACCCTCTGGTTCCGGGGCCGGCGTGATCACCAGGTCAAGATCCGCGGCCATCGCATCGAGCTGGGAGAAGTCGAGGCGGCCCTGGGGAGTCACCCCGGTGTGGCCCAGGCTGTCGCGGTGGTCCATTCGCGCGAGGGAGAGTTGCAGATTGTGGCGTTTGTCCAGCCGCGGGATGGCACGGTCACGGAGGCCGACCTGCATCCGCATCTGGCCGGGAGGCTGGCCCTGTATGCCCGTCCCCATCGCATAATCGTCAAGCCGTCGCTGCCGACCACGGTCTCGGGCAAAATCGACCGGCAGACCTTGATTTCTGGGGCCGAAGCTGACTAGAAAGATAGCCTGCCACGGAAGGCTGTTCCTGTTTCTGAACCTTGTTCTTCCGTGTCCACCGCTCATCATTTGTCGATTCTTGATGCCCTGTGCCGGGCCAATCCCGCCTGCGATCGGACCAGGATTATAGAAACCACGCCGCTCCTGGATGAAGGTCTGCTCGATTCGCTGCAGATCGTCACCCTAATTGGGGAATTGGAGAGTTCGTTGGGCTGCCAGATACCGCTGGATGAGGTGCTTCCAGACAACTTCCAGCATCTCACAGCCATCGGTGCCCTTGTGGACCGCTGCCTGCCGACGAACAGCGCCCCTTCCGCAACCTGATCCCCGTTCGGCCAGATTGCCAGGGTGCAGTCAGGTGCGGCACTTGTCAACAAACGAATTCGCAGCCCAGAGAAACTCCCATGATTGCCGAGAATCGCAGTCTGCCTTTCCCGCACGATGTGGTCATTGTGGGAGGAGGGCCCGCCGCCTCGTTCACCGCGCTGTTCCTGCTGCAGCACGGGATTCGCCCGCTGCTTGTTGAGCGGGATTCGTTCCCCCGCTTTCACATTGGTGAATCGTTGACCGGTGAAGTGGGGGGGATCCTCCGCGAATTGGGACTCGAAGCCGACCTGGCAGCCCGTCAGTTTCCCATCAAGCATGGGGTGACGGTTTACGGAGCCAACGGGATCAACACGTTCTGGGTTCCCGTCATGCGGCGGCAGCACGACGGCGATCTGACCTCCACCACCACCTGGCAGGTCCGCCGGGATGAGTTCGACCAGTTTCTGCTGGAGACGGCTGTCGCCCGCGGAGCGACCGTGGTGAAGGGGGATGCCGACAGTGTGCTGCGGGAAGAGGGGGCGGTCTGTGGGCTGCGGGTGAAGACCGCCGAGGGACTGCAGGAGTTTCCCTGCCGGATTCTGGTCGATGCTTCGGGGCAGAAAACGTTCCTGGCGAATCAGGGGGTCACAGGGCCGAAGGAACGGGGGAGTTACGAGAAGCAGGTCGGCATCTTCAGCCGGGTCACCGGGGCGGTTCGTGATCCCGGAGAAGCGGCGGGCAACACCCTCATTTTCTACCAGGAGAAACACCACTGGTCGTGGTTTATTCCCCTCAGTGAGACCGAGACCAGCATTGGAGTGGTGGTGCCGGGTGAGCACTTTTCGCAGTCTGGGAAGTCGACGGAAGAGTTCCTGGAGTGGAAACTGCGGAACCTGAATCCGGCCCTGACCGCCCGGCTGCAGCACATCGAGTTCACCGAACCGGTCCGGACGGCCTCCAACTATTCGTACCACGTGAGGAATTTCACGGGGCCGGGGTTTGTGTGTGTGGGAGACTCCCACCGGTTCACGGACCCGATTTTTTCGTTCGGTGTCTTCTTCTCGGCCAACGAAGCGAAGATGGCGGCGGCGGCGATTCGCGATGTGCTGGCGAACGGAACCGAGCGTGAGGCGGATCCCTTCGCCGAGTACGAGGCCACCTGCGACTTCGGGCAGCAGGTCATCCAGGATGTGATTGATTTCTTCTGGGAATACCCGTTGGCCTTCCAGATGATGGCCCACAAGAGTCACAAGGGAGAGATCACCGACTGCTTCGCCGGCCGGGTGTATCCCGCGCACCAGCCTTCCGAGGCGGTCCAGACCATGCGGCGGATGTTGGCCCGGGTTCGGACTCCCCAGCCCGAACCGGTGGCGTAACCAACACCGCGACGCAATTTGAGACAGCCCGGAGATCGCCAGCGATCTCCGGGCTGTTTTGTTTTTCCGACGGGGGCTCCGTGGGATGTCGACGATGACCGCCCGAGGGGCCGGTTCACATCCAGCGCTGGTTGCCGGGAGTCTGTTCGATCTCCCCTTCCAACACGGCCGCAAACCGGTGGACGAGATCTTCGATCTGCGCCTTCCGCTCAGAAGAACCCGCGGGGGCCGGCGGAACGGGAGGCCGAATGGGGGGGTGGATTTCAATTCGCACTCGTCCCCCGGGCTGCAGGGTGCAGAAATAGGGGAGGATGGCGGCTCCGCCCATCAGGGAAAGATTCGCCAACCCCTGAGGGTACTGCCGCGTGATGCCATGAAAGGTGCGCCGTACGCTGCTTTTGTCGTCTTGTTCCTGCCGCCTGTCGCCGGTCAGGTGCAGGCAGCCTCCCGCCTGCAATTGCCGCAGCGCCTGAACAGTGGCCTGCGCCTTGAACCCGGTCCCGACTTCAACCACCTGGAGCGCCGCAGGCTTTGACATCCCCATCGTGGCCAACTGGTCCCGGCTTTCGAGCGACAGCACCTCCACCCCGCGACGGGTCAACCACAGCGGAAACACGCGATTGACTCCGAAATGGGTTCCACCCACAATCACCGGCCGTCGGGCTTCAAGTTCCCCCGACAGGTGTTCGAAGCCATGGACCTCAAATTGACGCTCTTCCTCCCGGGGCGAGAGTGTGGCCAGGCGCGCCAGCAGGATGGTCTGAAACACTCCGTTTTGATAAACCCGCGTTGTCCCGCGGTCAACGTGATCCGGAGCGAGTCCCAGAGCGGCGAACAGCGTCCGGGAAACATTCAGTTCCCGCTTCAGGTTCGGATCGCGCCAATTGATACAGCGACGCCCCCAGGGAGTGCGGCACAGGAAACTTCCCACCGACCACAGGCAGGGCCAGGGAATCACGGCGGTCAACCGCCTTGCAAGCCGCATTCGCTTGACGGCTGGTGAGGTACCATGTGCTGACTGTTCAACGCTGGGCATGGAATTCGATGGACTGGGGCGGGGTCACAGGATCACGGAGAAGACAGCACGTCGTTCCCCCATCCCGAGTATAAGCGTTCCCCCCCTGAGGCGGAGCAACTCCAGGAACTGCAGTCCGCTCCCGTTGTCGCGGGGGATTTTTCCAACAGACAAGAGCAGGAAGATTTGCGGCAGGAAAACAGGGGCTCGCGGATCTGCGGCTGCAAATCCCGCGAGGGTCACCTGGACTGGAACTTCCCCGGGGCCGGTCTTCGAGACAATTGATTTCTTCTGCGACGCCTCGTTGGCCTTCCAGATGATGGCCCACACGAGTCCTCAGGGAGAGATCACCGACTGCTTCGCCGGCCGGGAGTATCCCGCTCACCAGCCTTCCGAGGCGGTTCCGACCATGCGGCAGATGTTGACCCGGGTTCGGACTCTCCAGCCCGAACCGGTGGCATAACCAACACCGGGACTCAATCCGACGGGGGCTCCGTGGGACGTCGACGATGACCGCCCGAGGGGCTGGTTCACCTCCAGCGCTGGTTCCCGGGAGTCTGTTCGATCTGGGCTTCCAACACGGCGGCAAACCGGCGGATGAGGTCTTCAATTTGCGACTCCCGCTCGGCAGAGCCCGCGGGGGCTGGCGGGATGGGAGGCCGCAGGGGAGGGTGGATGTCGATCCGCACCCGTCCTCCGGGCTGCAGGGTGCAGAAATAGGGGAGGATGGCGGCTCCGCCCAGCAGCGCGAGATTCGCCATTCCCTGGGGGTATTGCCGCGTGATGCCATGAAAAGTGCGCTGCACGCTGCGCTGATCGGCTTTCTCCTTGAGCCGGTCGCCGGTCAGATGCAGGCAACCCCCGGACTGCAGATGCCGCAGGGCCAGCATGGTGGCCTGGGCCTTGAACCCCGTCCCGATCTCGACCGACTTGAGCGTGGCGGGTTTGGTCACACCCATCATGGCCAACTGGTCCTGGTGCTCGAGAGAGCACCTCCACCCCGCGGCGTGCCAACCACAGGGGGAACAGCCGATTGACTCCGAAATGGCTCCCCCCCAGGATCACGGGACGTCCGGCCGATTGTTCCACGGCGAGGTGTTCCAGGCCACTCACCTCAAATTGTTGCTGTTCTTGTTCCGGGGACAATCTGGCCAGCCGCGCCAGCAGGAGCGTCTGAAACAGGCCGTTCTCATAGACCCGCGTGGATTCGAGGTCCACGCGGTCCGGCGGCAGTCCCATCGCGGCGAACAACTGTTGGGAAACCCGAAGTAACGGGCGGAGATCCCGCCATCGCCACGTGATACAGCGGCGACCCCAGCGATTGCGGCACAGGAAACTTCCCACCGACCACAGACAGGGCCAGGGAATGACGGCCAGTTGCCGCATCCGCCGCAGGTGCCGCTGGAATGACACGGGACGGTTCGCAGGCTGTTCGACGCTGGGCATAAACGGGGAGGGATCAGGCGGGGACCATCAGTTCGAGGAAGGGGGAAACAGCCCTTCGACGATCCCCAGTATACAGGGCCCCTGTCCCTCAAGGCACCGGTCGCGCGTTGCAGGCTGTACGGTCCAACCCGGGGGGGTGACGGCAAGCGTCTGGCAAGAGGCGGTGACCGGATGGGTGTGCCAGGAACCCGGTTCTGATGTACGACCTGCGCGAAGCGGGTCGGAGATCTCTGTGCCGGCACGTCCCAGGTCCGGGGCGCACCGAGTCTCCCCCCGTGCCCCCCAATGCGGCCGGTTCTCCCGGAGGGAAGACCAATGCGAAACCGTTGGTCACCGCAGCGTCCACCGCGGCGACCAACGGTTGGGCATCCGTCTGCGCTTGACAGGAAACGCTTTAGAGAGACTGGCTTACGGTGCGCTTGCGGGCAACAGACACCCAGACGAACCCCACCACCAGCAGCACCCACGTCGCAGGCTCGGGAACCGCCAACTCGCGGATCGGATTGACCGAGTCGACAATCATCGAGAATTTGGGGGCAATCACGAATTCCGACAGCCCCACCACGCGCTGGTAGTCGGCCGGCGTCATCGTGGAGGCCTGGTAGTAGTAGTCGTAGGTGTATCCCAGCCCGGTCCAGGGGAACGGGAACGCCGAGGGGCCGGTCGCCGCGTTGTCGGAATTGTTCCACCAATCCTGGTACCAGTCGTAGAGCCGCGTCGAGCTGCCGGTGGTTCCCGCGAACCGGTCGGCATATTGCGTTCCAAACCAGGCGGGTCCGTCCTTGTACGAGGTCAGGTCGGGATCCCATTGATCGTGCTGTAAGGAAGCGGGACGCAGCATGGTCGACTGCGAGACATCCCACTGGATGGCGGGGCGAAACAGGTCCTGCGGACGCACCCAGAAATTCACAAAGTGGCTGTAATTCGACGTGACTGGTGTCCCCAGCGCCATCTTGGCCCGATCGGCGATGGACGCGGTGGTGTCGACCCATTCGGTCGGACGGGCCTTCAGATACGCCCCCATTTCGCCCGCCAGGGTCACCCACACCTGCCGGGTGTTCCCCAGGGTGTACGTGCTGTTGATGTAGGGCCGGTAGATCCCGGCGACAAACGGGCTGACCAACGTGGTCACCAGTACGCGCTGCTCACCCAGCGAATCGGTCATCCACTGGTGTCCGTCTCCCGGACCGGTGATCGCATCGACCGGATCCAGGGCCAGTTCGTCCCAGTCGTGGTGGGTGGTGTCGGTGGCGGCGTAATACAAGTCCATCGGCCCGGCCCAGGCGGTTCCCGCCAGGGTGGTTCCCATGGCCACGGTCCACGCCAGCAGCAGCCGCACCACACCGTTCGCGCTTGGGCGCACGGTCAACTTTCGAAACGCATCCATGTTTCTCGCTCTCCAAAAAGGGATTTTCAATCACCCAGACACCTGGCCCAACAATCGGTGTCCGGCGATTCGACAGTTCCGTCGGGAGACTACCAAACGCAATGGGCTTTGCAAACACTCCCGGTGGCACGCCAGCGGCTTTGGCACTCTCGACCGGACCCCACCCGCGTGGGAAACGGCCGACTCCCACTTTCACGGGACACCGCCACACACCCCGCAGAACAACACCCGGTCTCCTCCCAGCAGCCGCAACTCCTGGGCGATTTCTCCTTCCAGAAAGCCTCCCAGCGGAATGGTCACCAGCCCCAGGCTGGTGGAGACCAGGCACAGGTTCTGCATCAGGTGTCCCGCCTCCAGCAGCAGAAACCGCTCGGCCCGCACTCCGTACTTCGCCTGCACCCGCGCCACATCCCCCACCACGATCCACAGCACCCGTCCCCCGGTCAGCAGCCCCCACGAGGGAATCAGATCCTGCCAACGGGCCCGCCCCGCCACCCGCGCCAACTCGGCCAGAGAGTGATTCGCCCTGTCATAATGGAACACACCGGTTGGTACTGGGTCTCTCTGGCCCAGGGGACGCGGCGGAGGCCCGGGCTGTCCGGGACCACCCGCCGGACGGCCTGCCGTCTCTTGCGCGACGGGTTCTCCCCAATGCACCACGTACAGTTCCAGGGCATTGAGTCCTCCGGCAGAAGGGGTCGGCCCCCGGCCGCCGGTCGCACAAACCCCGTGCGCCAACTGCAGCAGCCGCCCCAGTTCACCCATCCGCAGCGGACGCTCGGCCAGATCGGGGCGCCACCGCCGGGAGTGCAGCACCCGGTCGAGACTGGGCCACCACCGCGGGCGAAACCGCGGCAAAGGCCACATCCGATAGCCCTCGTACTGCCGGGGCTCGGTCTCGGATGGCTGCTGGGCGAATTCCTGGATTCGCTCGGTCAACTCCGGCAGATTGGCAGGTGTCAATTCGGTCAGCCGCAACAGAGAGCCGATCTCGGGAAATTCCATCGGGGCCTCGCACCAGGGGACTGGTTACGCAAAGGGATGGGGGGGCAGGTCGCGCCAGGCGGCGATTGGCCGGTTCCACAACGGCCCCCCCAAAAACGGCAGGCGGTGGTCGCCATGCAAAGGCTGCAGCCCGGGAATGACCACCCGGACCACCCGCCATGGTTCGTCGACCGCCAACACCCCCGGTGGAGTCAGGCTGCGCACCAGCACCTGCCGCGAACCGAGCCGCTCCTGCACCGATTCCAGGCTCTCGTGGTTGGTCCAGTTCACGCCCCCCTCCCGTTGGGATGTCCCTTTCTCCAGGACCGTCTGCGGGAGCCAGTCGGGGCGCTGGCTGTAGAACAGAGCGTGCTGCAGGAATTCCTGGGGATAGTCGGGAAGCTCACGGCCCTGCTCGATCCATTCGCGGTAGAGGCGGCGGACGCAGTGCCGGCCCTGCACCGCCTCGAGCAGAGACTTGATCCAACTGGCCTCGAGGGTCTCCCGGCAGGCGCTTCCCACCGCGATGATCCACCCCTCGCGGGTCTCGCCCGCCACCGACACCAGCGTCACGTGCCGGGTGAAGGGGGAGGCCACGCGGTAGAAGCGATAGACCAGGTTCGGTCGGTCGAACCGCCGCCAGCGCTCGTGTCCCACGCGGGCCGTCACTTCGGCTGGATCCCATTCTTCCAGGGGATAGCTCCCCCACCAGGCCCCCACCACCGCGTCGCGCTCCAGCACCTCTTGCAGGCCGCGGCGTACCACCGGGTGCCCGGCCAGCCCGCACGACAGCCCCGTCGACAACCCGGGGGTAAACCACTGCCTGTCCCCTTCACGGGGCTGCAGGTAGACGAACTCTTCGGGGACCCAGACCGGGGTGCCCCGCAGGGCGTCCCGGCAGCAGACCCACCGGCATTCGGTGGTTTCGGTGAGC
>CAIOTJ010000454.1 GCA_903861195.1 uncultured Planctomycetaceae bacterium
CGAGACCTCCGAGCCCAGTGCGATCACGGCGGCCGACGGCACCTACACAATCTCCTCCGTCAATCCTGGCACCATCACGATCCTCGAAGTGGTTCCCGCAGGCTGGTCGGCCACCAATCCCTCCACCGCGGCCCGCACGGTTGTCCTCCGCAATGGCGGCACCCTCACCGGCATCGACTTCGGCAATTACGCCCGACAGGAAGGGGTCATCTCCGGCACGGTCTTCCACGATGCGAATGCCAATGGAACCCGCGACGCCGGAGAGCCCGGGCTCGACGGCCTGACGATCTGGCTGGACACCAACAACAATGCCGCCCTCGATCCGGGAGAACAGCGGGTCACCACTGTGGCCGACCAGTTCTTTACCCCCGCCATCAATGAGGCCGGCAATTGGGAGTTCACGCATCTTCCCGCCGGGGCTTATGTGGTCCGTGTGCAGATCCCCGAAGTGCTCTCCGCCACTCCCGAGGGAGCCCGCAGTTTCTCGCTGGACCTCGCCGTCGCTGGCCTGCAGACAGGACTCAACACCGCCGCCCGCTATCGCTTCAACGAGATCCATGGAACCCGCTTCCACGATGATGATGGCGATGGGGTCAGGGACGCCGGAGAAGCCGGTGTGGCGGGGGCGACTGTCTACCTTGATCTCGACCGTGACGACATCCATGACGAGTCCGAACCGTTCACCTCCACCTCGGTCGACGGGACCTATTCCTTCACGGGACTCAACCCCGGTGCCTATGTCGTTCGCGACCTGCTCGAGGCGGGGCACGAGCACACCTATCCCAACACGGTCGGCGGCACACTCTGGCCCACGGGAACCAGCAATCCCGCTGTGGGAAATGTCAGCCCGACCAGCATCTCGACCTCCCTCGCTCAGGGAGCCAGCCACCGGCAATCGGTCAGCCTCACGCTGCCCGGTTCCGGTGCCCTGACCAATCTCGTGGATGTGTTTTTGCTCTTCGATGATACCGGCAGTTTCACCGGCAACAGCCCCATCGTACGCGGCGCGTTTCCCACCATCATCGACTCGCTGAATGTGGCCCTCCCGGGAGTCGACCTGGGCTTTGGCGTAGGCCGCTTCGAAGAGTATGCCAATTTCGCTGCCGAGTACTCCACCGGTCGCCCTTTCATCCTGAATCAACCGATCGTCACCACCTCCACCACCGGCTATCTGGCGGCGATCCAGGCAGCCCTGAATCGGACCACACCCGGCTATGGCGGCGATGGTCCCGAGACCGACATCGAGGCCCTCTACCAACTGGTCACCGGGCTCGGGTTTGATGGCAACAACAATGGATCCGTGCTCGACAGCGGGGCTGCCGGTCTCGTGTCGACCCAACTCACGCCTGGACTCAGTGGAGATGTCCCCTCGTTCGCTTCGTTTGTGGCCGACACCGCGAACGGCATGCTGCCCGCGTCGGGAACTGTCGGTGGCGGTGGCTTCCGCGCCGGTGCGCTGCCCATCGTGCTGCTCGCCACCGACATTGGGTTCGCCTATCAGCCCCGGGGAGAGACGTCGATTACCGGCCTCGGAGGGGTCTCGCTCCCCATCAGTTCCCTGACGCAATCCTCGCGTTCCACCACTCCCTTCAATTCGGGAGCCGGTCTGCAGGAAACCATCACCGCTCTGAATTCCCTGGGAGCCCTGGTAATCGGATTGGGAACCAATCCCCAGTTCAATCTCGATCCCCGCCAGGGGCTCGAGGCCATCTCGAAACTGACCGGTGCCGTCAATCGCTCGACCACCACCATCGACAACGGAACCACCGACCCCATCGCTCCGGGTGACCCGCTTTACTTTCAGATTTCCTCGGGCTTCGCCGGCAGTGTCACGGCCGGTGTGGTCAATGCCATCCAAAATGCGGCCACGCAGGTGGCCGTCGATCTCACTCTGCGAGCCTCCGATCCCCGGGTTCAGATCATCAATCACACCGGAACCGTCACCTCGGTGGGAGCCGGGCAGACCGCCACATTTGATGTTGAGTTCGTGGGTGACGGCATTCCACAGCGATTTGACCTGCAGTTTGTCCGGGCCGGGAGTGGTGTCGTGATGGGCTCGATTCCCATCGTGCTGGGAACCCCCATTCCGGGTGATGATTATTCCTTTGAGGATTGCCGCGAAGGGGAGATTCACTCTTCGGTTGATTTCGGCACCCGCTCGATTGCCGGGGGCACCAATCACGCCCCCACCGACATCGCCCTGTCCGCCACCGCCATCGACGAAAACCTGGCCACCGGCACCTCAATTGGCATCCTCTCGGCCACCGATCCTGACGCCGGCGAGACCTTCAGCTATTCGCTGATTGCCGGTGATGTGACCCCCTTCTCGATTTCCGGCAACACGCTCAAGACAAACGCCAGTTACAATTTCGAGTCCCAGTCCAGCTATGGTGTGACCATTCGGGTCACGGACGCGGGCGGACTCTCTTTCGACAAGGCGTTCACCATCTCGGTGCTCGATGCCAACGAAGCCCCGACCGACATCGCGCTCTCTGGAAACACCGTCATCGAGAATCTCGTGGCGGGCACAGTCGTGGGGGACCTCGGCAGCAGCGATCCCGATGCGGGTGACAGCTTCAGCTACTCGCTGGTCGCCGGAGACACCTCCGACTTCCAGATCGTGGGGACCGAACTGCAATCGAACGCCTCCTTCGACTTCGAAGCGAAGACGTCGTACAGCGTCACGATCCGTACGACCGACGCCGGGGGCCTGACCTGCGAAAAGGTCTTCGCCATCTCCGTCGTGAATACCAACGAGACCCCGGCCGACATCTCCCTGTCGGGTGACACCATCACCGAGAACCTGCCGATTGGTACGGCCATCGGCTCCTTCAGCAGTGCCGACCCCGACGCGGGCGACAGCTTCAGCTATTCCCTGGTTGCCGGAGACACCTCTGCCTTCCAGATTGTCGGGTCCGGGCTGCAATCGAATGCCGCCTTCAACTTTGAATCGAAGTCGTCCTACAGCGTGACGGTCCGCACGACCGACGCGGGCGGCCTGACCTTCGAAAAGGTCTTCTCGATCTCGGTGCTGGATGCCAACGAAACCCCCACCAGCCTCGAATTGACTGCCACGAGCGTCAAGGAGAAGCAGGCCATCGGAACAGTTGTGGGAACCCTCTCCGGCACTGATCCGGATGCGGGTGACAGCCTGGCGTTTTCGCTGTTGGCCGGTGATGTTGGCTCCTTCAGCCTTTCGGGCGCCGACCTGCAGACCGCAGCGGTGTTCAATTACGCCACCAAGTCGTCCTACAGCCTGACTGTGCGGGCCACCGACTCGCAAGGTCTGTTCCTCGACCGTACGTTCACGATCTCGGTCCTCCCCTCGAATGAGGCCCCCACCAACCTCACGCTGTCGGCAGACTCGATTGCCGAGAATCAGCTCGTGGGCACCGCTGTCGGGACCCTCACCACGACCGATCCAGACGCTGGCGACACCTTCACCTACACGCTCGTGGCGGGTACTGGCGGTAACGACAACGCCAGTTTCACTCTTGTTGGTAACACGGTGAAATCCGCCGCGGACTTCGATTTCGAGACCAAGAGCAATTACTCGATTCGTGTTCGCACCACCGACCAGGGGGGCCTGTCTTACGACAAGGTCTTCACGATTTCCGTCTCCGATCTGCTCGAACTCGAAGCCGGGGCGAACCGCAGTGTGGTTGAAGGGGACCTCGTCTCACTGTCGTCCGCGACCTACAACGGACCACTGCCAGCCAGCCAACTCTCCCTCACCGTTGCCTGGGGCGATGGCACGAGTGAAGCAGGCGTGTTGGTTCCCGCGTCGGGCACCAATGGCGGAACGATCGCCAACACCCACCGCTATGCGGACGATGGCAGCTACACCGTCACTCTCACGCTGACCGACGGCACGATAACGGTCAGCGACAGCTTCGTCACCACCGTTTCGAACGCAGCCCCGGAGGCGGGGACGATTGCGGGGCTGGCCGCCGCCGTGCGGGGACAGACGGTCACTTACAGCCTGCCGTTCACCGATGCGGGAACGGCCGATACCCACACCGCCACGATCAACTGGGGGGATGGGACTTCGTCAACGGGAGTCGTGAGCCAAGCGTCGAGCGTGGGAACTGTGACCGGTTCTCGCCTCTACACGACCACGGGCAACTACACAATCACCGTCACCCTGACCGACGACGACGGCGCCACTTCTACCACAACCAAGAGTGTCTCAATCGTCGCGGCCAACCTGCAGACGAGCGAACTCGATCCGACCAAGACGGACCTGTTCGTCGGCGGCACGACCGCGAACGACACGATCGCCCTCGCTCTCTCGGGCTCGAACACGACCGTGACGATCAATACGGTCTTGGTCGGGTCGTTCGCTCCCACGGGGCGGATTGTCGTCCTCGGCCAGGCGGGCAATGACAATGTCTCGGTCGCCACGACCATCACCCGCAACGCCTGGCTGTACGGTGACGACGGCAACGACACGCTGACCGGCGGCGGGGGCAATGATGTCATCACCGGTGGGGCCGGGACCGACTCGCAGGTTGGCGGGGCGGGGAATGACACGTACCTCTTCGATGCCGACGCCGCATTGGGGATCGACACCGTCAATGACAGTGCGGGGATTGACACGCTCGACTTGTCTTCCACCACGGGCCAGGCGATCGCCCTGAATCTGGGGCTGACCACCGCCCAGATCGTCAATGCGAACCTGACGCTCACTCTGACTTCGGCGACCGCCCTCGAGAACATCACAGGGGGTAGCCTGGCCGATACTCTGACGGGGAATGCCTCGGCCAACCTGTTGGCCGGTGGGCCCGGCAATGACATCCTGACCGGTGCCGCCGGGAACGACATCTACCAGTTCGACGTCGACGAGAACCTCGGGGCCGACACGCTGAATGAAGCCGGTGGCGGCCTCGATACCCTCGACTTTTCACCGACGACCGGAGTCGGAGTGACCGTCGACCTGGCGCTGGCCACCGTCCAGACGGTTTCGGCCGGGCGTCTGACACTGGTCCTCGGCTCGGCCACAACATTCGAGAATGTCATCGGCGGTGCGAACAATGACTCCCTGAGCGGCAACACCCTGGTCAACATTCTCATGGGCGGTGCCGGGGATGACACCCTCTCGGGCGGAACCGGCAACGACACCTACCTGTTCGATGCCGACTCGCCGCTCGGGACCGACACGCTCGTCGAAACGACCACCGGTGGTACCGATCTGATCGACTTCACCGGCACCTCGGCGAATGTGACGCTCGACCTGTCGCTCGCCGCGACCCAGGTGGTCAACAGCAACATGTCGCTCAAGCTGCAGGTTGGAGCGGTCTTTGAAAACGCTACCGGCGGTGTTGGGGCCGACTTGCTGATCGGCAATGCCCTGGCCAACGTGCTGACCGGCGGCAGCGGGAACGATAGCCTCAACGGAGCGGCTGGCAACGACAGTCTGATTGGCGGGCTGGGGGATGACACCCTCGCGGGGGGAACCGGCGATGACGGTTACGTCTACAACGCCGGAACCGCGCTCGGCAGCGACACCCTGGTCGAACTGGCGGGTGAAGGAATCGATCTGATCAACTTCGCGACGACCACCACCAAGGCGGTCGTCCTGAACCTTGGCCTGACCACCACCCAAACCGCCGTCGCTGGCAACCTGTATGTCATGCTGAACTCTGCCAGTACGTTCGAGAACGTCACTGGCGGCTCGCTGGCCGACACGCTGACCGGCAACGCCCTCGCCAACACTCTGGTTGGCGGCCCCGGCAATGACACTTTGGCGGGTGCCGCGGGGGATGACGTCTACAGCTACACCACGAGTGCCGCTCTGGGGACCGACACCTTGGTCGAAGTGGCTGGAGAAGGGGCGGACACGCTCGACTTCTCGCTGACGACCACACTGTCGGTGGCGGTGAATCTGGGCCTGATCACCACGCAGGTGGTCAACGCCAACCTCAGTCTGGTCCTGAATGCCGTCGATACCTTCGAGAATGCAACGGGCGGTTCGCTGAACGACGCCCTCACCGGCAACGCCGTCGCCAACCGGTTGCTGGGGAACGCTGGGCTCGACACCTTGATCGGTGGGGCCGGGAACGACACGCTCGACGGCGGTCTGGGGAATGACAGCTTGCAAGGGGGAGCCGATAACGACACCTACCTGCTCGACACTGACCTCGTCCTGGGGACTGACACCATCACCGAGTTGGCCGGCGGCGGCGTCGACACGCTCGACTTCTCACAGACGACCACGAAGACGATTGCCGTCAATCTGGGAGTGATCACCCCCCAGACCGTCACCCCCAGCAACCTGACGCTCACGCTCAATGCGACGGACACGGTCGAGAATGCCATCGGCGGGACTTTGAATGACACCCTTGCCGGCAACGCCCTCGCCAACCGGCTCAACGGCGGGGCCGGGAACGACGCCCTGCAGGGCCTCGCTGGTGACGACACCCTCATCGGCGGTCTCGGCAACGACAGCTTCGTCTTCAACACCGGCAGTCCCCTCGGCACCGACACGCTCGATGAATCCGCCGGCGGTCTCGACACGCTCGACTTCTCGACCAGCACGACGCTGGGAGTGACCGTCAACCTCGGCACCGCCACGACGCAGGTGGTGAACGCCAACCTCAGCCTGATCCTGGGAGCCGACAACACCTTTGAGAATATCACCGGCGGCTCGCTGAACGATGTCCTCATCGGCAACGCCCTGGCGAATACACTGACCGGTAATGCGGGGAACGACACGCTGACCGGCGGAGCGGCGAACGACTCGCTGACCGCTGGTCTGGGGGATGACACGTACCTGTTTGCGGCCGACAGTGCTCTGGGAGTCGACACCCTGAATGAATCGGCCGGCGGGACCGACACCCTCGACTTCTCAGGGACGACGTCGACGAATGTGACGCTGAACCTGGGGACGACGGCCAGCCAGGTGGTGAACGCCAACCTGTCACTGATCCTTGGTCTGGCTACGGCCTTCGAGAACGCCATCGGCGGCGGCGGGAACGACCTGCTGACCGGCACGACAGCCGCGAACGTCCTCACCGGCGGTGTCGGGAACGACACGCTGGTCGGACTCGCCGGGAATGACACGTTGCAAGGGGGCCTGGGAGACGACAGTTACGTCTTCGCCGCCAACGCGGCTCTGGGAACCGACAGCGTGGTGGAATACACGGGCGAAGGGCTCGACTTGCTCGACCTGTCGACCTCTACAGTCGCGGTCACCGTCAACCTCGGCCTGACCACCACACAGATCGTGAACGCCAACCTGTCGCTGACGCTCAACGCCGACGACACGTTCGAAATGCTCATCGGCTCTTCCCTGGCCGACACGCTGACGGGGAATGCTCTGGCCAACGTGATCTTCGGCGGAGCCGGGAACGATACGATCGTCGGTCTGGCGGGCCGGGACCTCCTCTTCGGCGGCAACGGCAATGACAGCCTCAACGGCGGCGATGACGAAGACATCGTCATCAGCGCGCTGACGACCTACTTCAGCGAGAGCACGAAGGTCCTCGACCGGACGGCCATCAAGGCGATCTGGACCGAATGGACCCGGACCGACCTCGCCTACGCGAGCCGGATCACCAACCTCAAGAGCGGCGGCGGCCTCAACGGGACTTATAAGCTGAGCACCCTCACCGTCCTTACCGACACCACGACGATGCCCGACACCCTCATCGGCGGCCTGGCCCTCGACTGGTTCTGGCAGTTCACCGGCGACCTGGTAAGTGATCTGAACAACGGAGGCACCGAGACGGTGAATTGAGCCAGCCCGTGGCGACGAACTTCCAGTTTGTCGAACCCTTGCGTGTGATCCCGGCCTCCCAACGGCACGACGCGGTCCACCGTCCGCGCTGACGCAGGGTTTTTCACAGACAAGCTGGAAGCCTGTCCCACGGTCCGTCCGTAGAACGGGTTTTCCAACCTGTTCATCGCCCCAATGTCCCACGACCTCCCCAACGGCACGACGGGGACCAGCGTCCATGCCCCCCCCCGTCACCGACCAAGTCCACAATCCGCGCAGATCAACCATGGAAGATGGGTGCGTCACACCGCGCCCATCGGACAAATTCCCCAACGGGGATACTTCCCTCAGCCTGGGGTTGCCGCACCAGCGGCTACCCCAGGTCAGGTCCCGATAACATCGCTTCTATCCTCTCAGGATTGCTTCGTGCGCCGGGAGACAAACATGCGAATCCCACCGTGTTTTTGCAAAACGAAGCGCAAACAACCCTTTCGGGGTACAGGTCTTGTTTGGGGACCGCGTACCCTGGGTAGCCGCTGAGGCGGCAACCCAGGGCTGAGAGAAGTAACCTCGGCGAGGTAGGCACTGGGTTGGCGGGTGGTTTTTGGCCACAGGGAGGGGTTTTGACGCGACAGACTGGAAACCTGTCCCACGGTCCGTCCGTAGAACGGGTTTTCCAACCTGTTCATCGCCCAGGTGTCCTTCGACCTGGCCAACGGCACGAAGTGACCCAGCGTTCCAACGCACGCCGTTTCTTTCACGCCACAGGCCAGAGGCCCATCGCACATTACCGCGCCCGGGCCAGTTCGAGGAACTTTTCGTAGCGGGCCTGGATCTCGGTGAGGCTGTCGTGGCCGAATTTCTCGCAGAACGCCTGCGCCACGGTGAAGGCCACCACGCTCTCCACGATCACGCTGCAGGCCGCCAG
>CAIOTJ010000455.1 GCA_903861195.1 uncultured Planctomycetaceae bacterium
CCCGACACTGCGAATCCCGACAGTGCGAATCCCGACACTGCGAATCCCGACAGTGCGAATCCCGACACTGCGAATCCCGGCAGTGCGCGCACCAGGCGCGTCGCTGAGGGGGCCGTGCCGGACGGTCGACGGCAGCGGATCACCGAGCGCCGGCAGCGACTGGTCGCCCGACGGGCCGAACGGCACAGTGAGCGGCAGGCACGGCGGGCCGCGCGCCTCGCCCGGCGTCGCCAGCGGCGCGGAGTGCGCTGGCGGTCGACCCGCGAGGTCTGGGGGCTGCCGTTGTGGGAAATCGCCTGCGGCCCCGATGCCCAACTGGGAGAAAGCCATGGGCACGCCCAGGCGATTCTGGCGGTGGGGGATCGGGCCGACGGGGTGGTGGCGATTGGCGGCATCGCCCGCGGCGGCCTGGCGATTGGGGGCCTGTCGTTCGGAGTTTGTTCAGTCGGAGGTTTGACGGGGGGACTGCTGGCCGCCCTGGGAGGAGTTGCCCTGGCGCCGTTCGTGCTGGGTGGGGTGGCGATTGGCGGCGCGGCGATGGGGGGGGTGGCGGTCGGCATCCGCGCCCACGGTCCCGCCCCGGTGGGAGTGCATGTGTCGTATCCCGAGCCACGACAGCGGGCCGGACGCGGAGCCCGCGCGGCTCCCGCAGAGCGCGTCCCCCCGGACTGAGCCGTTCCCCCCTGCCCGTCCGTTCGCAATCCATCGGTTTGTTCCGCTGTTTCTGTAGTCCATCGTTCGCATCGAGAGTTCCCATGATCCGCCTGCTGGTGCTGTATGGTCACCCCAAGGACCCTGCGGCGTTCGACAAGTACTACGCCGAGGCCCACATCCCCATCGCCAAGAAGATGAAAGGGTTGAAGAAGTGGACCATCGGCAAGGTGACGGGAACTCCCACCGGTCAACCGGCTCCGTACTACTACGTGGCCGACCTCTACATGGAGAGCCGCGAAGAGTTCGAGACGCTGCTGGCCTCGCCCGAGGGGCAGGCGGCGGTGGCCGATGTTCCGAACTACGCGACGGGGGGTGTCACCTTCGTCTACACCGAGGTTGAGGATGTGATTTGAAGCCGGAGGTGACCACCTCCGGTCTGTTGGATCGTTGCTTCCACCTTCTTGTTCCGGGAAGAGCCCTTTCATGACCAGCCCGATACGACCTGCTGCTTCCCTGTCCCGCCGCGACCTGTTGAAAGCCGGGGCGCTGTGGGCTCTCGGTCACCGGTTGCCGGCGCTGCAGGCGCGGGACCGGGCGGGGCTCGCGGGAGATCGGCTGCGGGTCACCGCGATTGAACCGCACGAGATCTCGGTGCCGTATGTCGATTTCCAGGCGTACGAACTGGGGCACTTCTACGGCCCCACCCGCCGCGTGGTGTATGTGGTGAAGACCAACAGCGAGCTGGTTGGTCTGGGAGAGGGGCACGCTGTGGAGGCGGAAGCGGTCCGCGAGAAGTACCTGGGCAGCAATCCGTTCGACTGGGTGGGGGACGAAACCAGCCTGGGGCTGGGGATGGCGATGTACGACCTGATGGGTCAGGCGGCGGGGGTGCCGGTCTACAAGCTGTTCGGCCAGCGGCATCGCGCGTGGATTCCAGTCGCCTGCTGGACGGTGTCGACGCATCCCAAGCGGATGGCGAAGGCGGTGCAGGAGTTTTCTGCCCGGGGCTACACCTGGCTGAAGTACCACCTTTCTCCGTTCGAAAACGTGCTCGACCAGATGCGGGCGATGCAGGAGGTGGCTCCCCCCGGGTTCAAGATCCATCACGATTTGACGATGGGGGGCAGCGACGACCATGTGTTCGAGCTGCTCGAGAAGATCTCGGCGTTTGACATCGCGGGAGGGTTCGAAGACCCGCTCCCCGAGAAGGACATCGCGGGGTATGCCGAGTTGCGGCAGAAATGCCGGCTGCCGATCTACTACCACCACGCGCCGCTGGGGGCGTCGCTCGAAACATTGCAGCGGGCGGCCGATGGGTACATTCTCGGTCACAGCCCGATTGGCCAGACCATGCGGCGGGCGGGGTTGTTCGCGCAGTTGGAATTGCCGTTCTCGCTGCAGAACGTGGGGGGGAACATCACTCGGGCGTTCACCACGCACATGCAGGCGGCGTTCAAGACCGCCTGGCTGCACTTCAACAGCGACACCGAGAGCTGGAGTGACGACGTGGTGCGGGAACGGCTCAATCCGGTGCGCGGACTGATTCGGGTCTCCGAGAAGCCCGGGCTGGGGGTGACGCTCGACGCCGAAGCGCTGAACCGGCTCGAACACCTCAACCTGCCGGAGCAACCGAAATGGATTTTGCGTTCGACTTACCAGTCGGCCGGGGGCCCGGTCCGCATGGACAACCTGGTCGATCCGAAAGATTCCCTGTTTCTGGTGCGGCCCGACAAGCGTCGGCTGGTGACGCTGGGCTATGCCGACCCGATCGCGACCGACTGGTGGGACCCCGACGGCACCCCGGAGTTTCAGGCGAGGTTCCGGCGTCTCGAGACCGAGGGGATGGTACTGGAACCGGCCTCGTGAGGGGCCGGTGGCATGGTCCTCCCGAACGGGTAGACTGAAGAGAGACGTTGTGCTGCGTTTGGTTCCCTTGGATTGAAGCCTCCTCTGCGAGCGTCCCACTCTCCGTCATGCTGACCCTCTCGACCGCACACCTGTCTGCGCTGCACCGCCGGGATTGGCTGCGGACCGGAGGGGCTGCGCTGCTGGGGGGGCCCTTGCTGTCGGGCTTGATGCGTGGGGGGGATCGGGGTGCCGCCAAGGGGACCGAGCCGGCGCGGGGAGCGCTGGGTCCCGGATTTGGACGGGCGAAGTCGGTCTTGCTGGTCTACACCAGCGGAGGCCAGAGCCAGTTGGAAATGTGGGATCCGAAGCCGGCGGCTCCGTCGCAGATTCGCGGGGAGTTCGGCGCGATTGCTACGGCGGTCCCCGGGACGTTCCTGGGGGAACATCTGCCGCGCGTCGCCCAGTGGACCGACCGGTTCTGCATTGTGCGCAGCATGTCGCATGACGATCTGGACCATGGATCGGCGAGCTACCTGACGCTGACGGGGCAGTTTCATCCGATCAAGTCGTCGAATCCCCCTCCCCGGCCCATCGACCAGCCGGTGCAGGGGGCGGTCCTCAACCGGCTGCGGCCCCCGTCGGGTTTTCCTTACAACGCGATTCACCTGAATGGCCCGGTGCTGGTTCCCGAGACTCCGGCTCCGGGACAGGATGGCGGTTTTCTGGGCCGCGACTTCGAACCGCTGGTGATTGGCGACGTGACCGATCCCGAACTTTCCCTTCCGTGTCTCGAAACCCGCGGCGACCTCCCCCTTCCCCGGTTGCGTCATCGCCAGAACCTCAAGCAGGCGCTCGATCTGGCGGCGCGTGAGGCCGAACGGAAGGGGGACGCCCAGCCGCGACGACTGGCCGACAGCGACC
>CAIOTJ010000456.1 GCA_903861195.1 uncultured Planctomycetaceae bacterium
AGCGACCCCCTCCGGTTGCGCATCGTCGAACTGCTGCAGCAGGGGGAGCTGGCGGTGGGTGACATCTGTGAGTTCCTCGACACACAGATCGTGCTCGTCTCGCACCATCTGCAGATCCTCAAAACAGCCGATCTCGTCGAATCGCGCCGCGACGGCCGCTACATGATCTACGCCCTCAAACCCGGCGTCCTCAAGCGCGATCCCAAGCACGCCTCCGCCCAACTCGACTTCGGCTGCTGCCAGCTCCAGGTCCCCGCTCCCCCCAATCCCCAGTGATCTGCGCAGATCTTGGCCGACTCTTTGCGACACAGATCAACGACAATCGATTCATCGCCAGGGCCGAGGGTGACACAGGGGAATCAAGGAAATGACCGGGCTGTCCCAGCGGAGTGGGGACCCCGCAGGCTTCCTGATCTGGATCTCCCTCCCCCCGTTCGCCCTGGCCTCCCCGACGGCTCTCCCCCGCGGCCGCGAGAGACCCGTGGGGAGCTGAATTCCATCGCTCAGCCGTCGAACGCAACGATTTCGCCGATCTTTTCGACGGTAGCGAATGTGCCCCCAAACCCGGTCGCGGAATCGGGCGGAAGTTGGCCGAATCGCCAGAAGTGACCGCTGGAACGCCTGTTGCGCCGGCCCGCAATTTCTTGGGGACTGTCGCCGCCCGCTTCCGAAAAGTGGACGTGTCGCAGTCTTGTCGCAGCCATGGCACCCCCGGGATGTCGCCTGCCGGCTGTCGTTCCCCCCGAAGTGCTGGAAGATCCGCATCGGCCGTCGCATGAAGCATTTGCACTACGTTTTAAGTCTGCGCCGGTTCGTACGCCTGCCCCGTGGGGAGGCCCGGTTCAACCTTCTGGCGGCCTTGGTTTGCCTCTTCACCTGCGGCACTCTCGCCTTCAGCTTCCATACCAAACCGGCCGATGCCGGGCTCAGTTCCAGCTCGCGCAACAAGGTGGGCCGGCTTTCTGTCGCGGCACTTCCCGGCGGAGACTCGGCCAGCGGCTCCCTCTCGACCGACGACCTCCGGAAGCGCGTGGCGGGCGAACTGCAGACCAGCCGCATGGCCCTCGAGCTGCACGTCGCCATGCTCGAACTGGGCCGCAAGCGGATGGAAGCAATCCCCGACTATGAAGCGGTGTTCGTCCGGCAGGAACGCCTCGAAGGGGGCACGCTGCTGGATCTGCAGACCATGGAGCTGAAACTCCGGCACACCCCCCTCAGCATCTATATGAAGTGGATCGAAGGGGGTGATGTGGGGCGGGAGCTGCTGTATGTCGACGGCGAAAACGACAACCGCATGCTCGTGAAGCTGGGGGGCGGCAAGAAACTGCTGCCCGCCGTGAAGGTGGATCCCGACGGGACCCTGGCGATGGCCGAGGCCCGCCACCCCGTCACCAACGCCGGGGTCATGAATCTCTGCGACAAGATCCTCGCCTACCGCCGCCGCGACCTCACGACCCGCAGCGGCGTGCGCTGGCAGCTCATTCCCGATCAGAAGTTCGACAGCCGGCCGTGTCATTGTTTCATCGTTGAATACGAGAGCCCCAGCGTCGAGGCGCTCTACCGCAAGTCGCTGACTTTCGTCGACCAGGAACTGTCGGTCCCCATCTGCCTCAAGACCTACGGCTGGCCGATCGACGAGTCGCTCAAGGACGATCCCCAGCAGCTCGATGACCAAACGTTGCTGGAATACTACGCCTATACCGGCTTGCGAATCGACCGCCGCCTCAGCGAAGCGGCCTTCGACAAAGCCAATTCCGAGTATCACTTCCGGCGGTAACACCGTCGTGTGCCGCGGGGCGGGCCAATTGGCGCCCGCCGGCGGCTCACGCCCCCAACTCCGTGTCGACTCTTTGCCGGGCACAGAGCGGTTTGAAAGCACTTTCGGTTTTTTGTCTTGCCTAAATCGGACTGACCCCTCCAACACTTGGCCGATCCACGTTCCGCGACGCCTCCAGCGAAGACCTCATTCACCAATCCGCTCGCGGCGGATGGGGTCTTGTCGCCAAAAAGGAGGTACTCGTGTTAGCCACAGACCTGCTTCACCACCGACACAAGGTCCGTGGGGTCGTGTGCCCCTCCCGAGGGCAATTTCACGTGACAGCACCCATCCCAGCCATGTCCTGAAGGGACATTCTTCGATCGCCCAGACCGCCCGTGGCCACAGTCCTCCAGGTCTGTGCGTCCAATTCACACGCTGCAGCGAATGAACCTGCCTTCCCGATGTCTTCATGCCGCCCCTCTGACAGCTCGTGATGCCGTTGCTCCTCGCCATGTTCACGAACCGGCTGACAAGCCTGTTCCAGGTCCGAGCCATGTCCGGAAGGGACAATCGTTGAGTGCCCAGGGTTCGCCGCGCAGCGGCTACCCTGGGTACCGGTCCCCCCCATCGATTCAGCCCTGAAGGGGCAGGGCTTCGACGGGTATCGATGTCAGCAAAATCCTGAGATCTCTGCGGGTCGGATGATGAGAGGTAATCCGACGCATCGTTCCGGCCGCCCATAGGGTCGGGGCTCTGCGGACGGGCTCCCAGCGGAGCGGACACAGAGGTCCGGCGGCCGTAGGCCGAGAGAGGGGAACAGGAGAAAGTCGAGCAGTAGAGCTTGTAGGGCCGAAGGCGCTTTGTGTGTGTGGGTGACCTGGGTTTCCGTACCGATCCAGATTGTTTGGCCACCCATCGGATCGGGGGTCTGCAGATGCGTGCCCAGCGGAGCGGACACAGAGGTCCGCCCCCCCGCCACCCCGAATTTGTTTCGCCGACCTCACTCGTTGCCCGCGCGGTGAGTCCTCTCACCCGGCCGCCAGGCCGCCCGTACGATAGGTTTTCAACCTGTCGGTCCAAGGGCCCACCGGCCCGTGGACTCCCAGTCGCTCGACTCCCCACCCCAAACCACACCCCATCAAGTTTCCGCCCACCGTGCCGTTTGCCGCACGCGTCCTGTCGACAACCCGAAAAACTCGCCCCACCAAAGCACAGCCGCAGGTCCCCTTCTTCCGATCAACTCTCCACTTTCCCTGCTCTCCCCTCTCGGCCTCCGGCCGCCGAACCCGCAACCAAAAACCCACGCCCCCGCCCCGGCGCAACAAAACGTGTCACGACCGCAAACCAAGCCTGACACGTTTGTCTGTCCAACCGGCCAATCCCTGTAGGGGATTTCTACCATAGCCTGGGGTTGCCACAGCGCAGCGTCGGCTACCCCAGGTCAGCGACCCCACACGGCGCTTCATTCCTGAAGGGAATGTCTATGGGGACAGGCATTGGACTGACCCTCATGAACACGACCTCCAT
Organism: uncultured Planctomycetaceae bacterium; assembly: GCA_903861195.1. Lineage (GTDB taxonomy): Bacteria > Planctomycetota > Planctomycetia > Planctomycetales > Planctomycetaceae > UBA10511. The sequence continues at coordinate 3,287 of CAIOTJ010000456.1, forward strand.
CGCGCCCGCCCCACGCCCGCCCACGTCCCGTAGCGACAAAACGTGTCTTGACCGCAAAAAAGGTTCCTGACACCTTTTTCTGCCCCAATCGCGATTCCAAATGAACCCAGGCAAAAACCGATCCCGGCCGATCGGAGCCGTTCGCGCCTGCGCAGTCCGACTGGATCGCCAACCCGGAGATCCTCCGAGAGACGTGGCGGTCGATTGACCACCCAGCCTTCGAAGC
>CAIOTJ010000457.1 GCA_903861195.1 uncultured Planctomycetaceae bacterium
CCAGGAGATTCGTTACGGCGGGGTGATCTCCGAGTACATGCAACGGCTGGGACGATCCGACCGGGTGCTGGTGATTCTCAGCGAGAAGTACCTGCGATCGATCTCCTGCATGACGGAACTGCACGCCATCTACCAACGCTCTCAGGGGGAACAAGACGAATTCCTGCGGCGGGTCATTCCCGTCGCTCTGGAAGACGCCCGGTTCAGCACAATCGAAGAGCGAGTGAGCCATGCGAAACACTGGCAAGACCGCTCCACTCAGCTGAAACAGAACATCGATCTGTTGGGCCCGAAAGACCTGCAGTTGCTGCGCGACATGCGGCGCTGGTCACAGGAAATCTCCGAAATGCTCGCGTTCCTCAACGACACGCTGGCCCCCCGTCGCCTCGAAGAGATCCGCCAGGCCGACTTCCAGGCCCTGCGCGAACTGCTGCGCTCGTCACCCGACGGCGCACCAGCCGAAGATCCTCTCGAACAGGCGACATTGTTTGTGCAAGTCCTGGGCGAACAGGGATCCAAAGCCACCCCCCAGCGTCCCCGGGGGCTGGAAGGGAGGCAGTTTCTGGCCGCCCGGCAGGCGGGTATTCCCTGCCTGCGCTGGCGGCCCCGTGATCTCGATCTCGAGACAATCCGCACGAAAGATCCCAACTATATCCAGTACCTGTCGAGCGCGGCCGACCCCGCCGATCTGCCCCCCGAAGAACGCGTGCAGGCCGGCTATCTTCCCGACTTCCAAAAACTGATCGAAGAGACGCTGCGCAAGCTCGTCGCCCGGGAAACCAAGATGCCTGGGGCCACCAACCCCTCTTCGCCGCCCGCCCCAACCAGCCCCCCCTCCCTTTCCGACATTCCTCCGCCCCAGTCGGGCACCCCGGCGGTGCCGCCGATCCAGACGCTGGTCCCGTCCACGAACGCAGCCCGCGGTCCCTCGGCTGGCTCGGTCCGGCCCTCCGTCCTGTTCGCCCCCCAACATGTGGATGAAGACCTGGCCGCCACGCTCGACCAACAGTTGCGGAGTGCGTTTGGGCCAACGGTCGCATCGGAAATCGCGAGTGCCGAGTATCCGCTGAGCGCCGTGTACGAGAATGAACGCGGCGTGCTGGTGATCTACGGCCAGGGATCTCTCGACTGGGTGCAGGAGCGGGTGCGCGAGTGCCGCGATATCGCCCTCGATCGCGCCCGCAACGCGCCGGTCTGTGCCCTGTACGTGGGCCCGCCCGATGGCAAGCCCCCGCTGAAGAAACGTCCCGCCATGGTGCGGCTCATTCCCCACGATGATCCCGAGGCGCTGCGCCGCTACCTGGCCGAGCTGACCAACGGAGAGCCGGCATGAACAGCCTCTCTGTGGAAACACCCAGCGCCCCGGCACTCTCCTTCCGCGGTCCCTACCCGGGGCTGCGCCCGTTTGAGGAAGCCGACGCCCCCCGCTTCTTTGGCCGCGGGGCGCAATCCGGGCAGATGCTGCGGCGTCTGGAAGATCATCAGTTTCTGGCGGTCATTGGCAGCAGCGGCTGCGGCAAATCGTCGCTGGTCTACGCCGGGCTGCTGCCCGCTCTGCGGCAAGGTTGGCTGCTGGGGGCCCTGCCGCACTGGAAGATGCTGAAACTGCGCCCCGGCGAGGCCCCCCTCGACAATCTCGCCGCCGCGCTCTACGGCGAATTCAAAACCCCCGCCGATCCGTCTTCGGAAACGCACAATCCGCCCGTTGACGGTGAAGCCGAACTGGGGACCGCCCTGTTGCGCAACACCCTGTCGCGCGGCCGGTACGGACTGCTCGACGCCCTGCGCGACGCGGGGCTCGATGACCAGACCAACGTACTGGTGCTGGTCGACCAGTTCGAAGAGCTGTTCCGGTATCGCGAGAAGATCGATGCGGTGGAACCGGCCAAGCGCGAGCGAATTCGTTATCAGCGGCACAGCGAGGCGACCGAGTTTGTCGATCTGCTGCTGGCCGCGGCCCGGCAGACCCATGTGCCGGAGGAGCAACGGCTGCCGGTCTACGTGGTGATCACGATGCGGTCCGACTTTTTGGGGAATTGCGACCTGTTCCAGGGATTGCCCGAGGCGATCAACGACAGCCAGTTCCTCACTCCCCGGATGACGCGCGACCAGTTGCGCGACTCGATTGTGGGCCCGCTGACGTTGTTCAACGCCGTGGCCGATCCCACTCTGGTCGGCCGGATCCTCGATGACCTGGGAGCCGAGTTCGACCAGTTGCCGTTGCTGCAGCACGCGCTGATGCGCACCTGGAACATCGCCTGCCAGCCTCTGGACGTCTGGC
>CAIOTJ010000458.1 GCA_903861195.1 uncultured Planctomycetaceae bacterium
CGACCCTGGGGAGCGACACGCTGATCGAGCGGGGCGAACAGGGAATCGATCTGATCACCTTCGCCGCTGTCACCTCCCGCGCGGTGACGCTGAATCTCGGCCAGACCAGCCCCCAGACGGCGCTGACCGGATTTCTGAATATCACCCTCAACGACGCCACATTCGAGAACGTCACGGGAGGTTCGCTCGCCGATGTGCTGACCGGGAGTGCCGGGGCCAACACGCTGATTGGCGGTCCGGGCAATGATGTGCTGGCGGGGGGTTTGGGAGACGACACCTACAGCTACACCACCAGCACTCCCCTGGGGACCGACACTCTGGTGGAACAGCCGAATGCGGGAACCGACACCGTCGATTTCAGCACCACCACCACACACACGGTGACTCTCAACCTGGGACAGGCCGCCGCCCAGGTGGTGAATGCCAACCTGTCGCTGCTGTTGAGCGCCTCCGACACTTTTGAAAACGCCCTGGGTGGCTCCCTCGCCGACACACTGATCGGGAATCTCGGCCCCAACCGCCTGGGGGGCAATGCCGGAAATGACGTGCTGCTGGGCATCGATGGGAACGACACGCTCGAAGGGGGGTTGGGAAATGACACGTTGCAGGGAGGCAATGGGGGAGACACCTATCTGTTCGATGCCGATCTGACCCTGGGAAGCGACGCCCTTGCGGAGAGCCTGAACGCCGGAATTGATACGCTCGACTTCTCCCTCACCACCTCACGCGCAGTGGCTGTCAATCTGGGTCAGACTGCGGCCCAGGTGGTGGCGGGGGCGAACCTGACTCTCACACTCAACTCGGCCGACGTGTTCGACGATCTGGTCGGCGGCAGCCTGAATGACGCCTTGACGGGGAATTCCCTCAAGAACCGCCTGGTTGGAAACGCCGGCAACGACAGCCTGACCGGGGGAGCGGGAGACGACATTCTGATCGGCGGGCTGGGGAATGACGCCTACCTGTTCAACCCCGGTACGCCCCTGGGAACCGACCAACTGGATGAATCGGCCGGTGGGCTCGACACACTCGACTTTGCGGCGGCGGTGACGGGGGTGACCCTCAACCTCGCCCAGCCCCTGACCCAGATCGTCCATCCGAATCTCAGTCTGACCCTGGGTGCGCCGGACACATTCGAAAACGCCCTCGGTGGAACGGCGAATGACCGGCTCTCGGGCAATGCACTCGCCAACACCCTCATGGGCAACAGCGGTGATGACACCATCGTGGGGGCCGGCGGGAACGACAGCCTGACGGGAGGGGCGGGGAATGACGTGTATCAGTTTGCCGCCAATTCGCCACTGGGAGTCGACACGCTGAACGAGGCCGGGGGCGGGCTCGACACCCTCGACTTCTCCACCACCACCGCCCTGGCGGTCTCGGTCAACCTGGCAACCACCGCCAGCCAGGTGATCAACACCAACCTCTCACTCGTGCTGGGATTGGCCACCGCGTTCGAAAACGCCATCGGCGGTGGGGGGAACGATCAACTGGTGGGGAACACTCTCGCGAATATTCTCGACGGCGGGGCCGGGAACGACCTGCTGACCGGACTCGCGGGGAACGATACGCTGGTGGGGGGCTTGGGAGACGACACCTACCTCTTCAACACCGCGACGGCGCTGGGATCCGACACCCTGGTGGAACAACCCAGCGCGGGGCTCGACACCCTCGACTTCTCCTCCACCACCACGCTGGCCGTCAATCTGCGCCTCGGTCAGACCGCACTGCAGGTGGTGAATGCCAACGTGTCCCTGCTGCTGAGCGCTGCCGACACCTTCGAGAATGCCCGCGGTGGCTCCCTGGCGGATACGATCGCCGGCGGCCCCGGTGCCAATTTCATCCTGGGGAATGCCGGGAATGACACGTTGTTCGGCTTAGACGGCAGCGACACTCTCGAAGGGGGAGCCGGGAACGACTCGCTGCAGGGCGGACTGGGCGACGACACCTTCCTGTTCGACGCCGACCTGGTCCTGGGGAGTGACACCCTCTCGGAAGCCCTCGGTGCCGGGCTCGACACCCTCGACTTCTCCGCCACCACCACCAAAGCAGTGAACCTCAACCTGGGCCAGACCGCCGTGCAGACCGTCGTGGCGGGCAACCTCGCGCTGACGCTCAACGCGGTCGATGTGTTCGACCATGCCTCGGGAGGCAGCCTCGCCGACATCCTGCTGGGGAACGGTCTCGCCAACCTGCTTGTGGGCAACGCCGGCAACGACAGCCTCAAGGGTTCCGATGCCGACGACACTCTGGTGGGTGGAGCCGGGAACGACTCCCTCACCGGCGGTGCCGGGAATGATGCCTACCTCTTCAACACCAACACCCCGCTGGGGACCGACACGCTGGATGAAGGGGGTGGCGGCTTCGACCTGCTCGACCTCACCGAGACGACCGACCTCGATCTCTCGATCGATCTGGCGATCGCCGGGTCTCAGGTGGTCAACGCCAACCTGTCGCTGATTCTGGGCTCGGCCACCACCGTCGAACATGTCTTCGGCGGCAAGGGAAATGACCTGCTGCGCGGAAACAGCCTGCTGAATATCCTGGCGGGAAGCGCCGGCAACGACACCCTCGTCGGCCTCGCGGGGGATGACACTCTGGTCGGTGGATTCGGTGATGACACCTATCTGTTCGCCGCGAATACCCCGCTGGGGCTCGACATCGTCGCCGAGGGAGTCGACGAAGGGCTCGATGTGCTGCATTTCGGGGCCACAACGGTGGGTGTGACCGTCGATCTGGCGTCGAATTCGGTGCAGGTGGTGAACCCCAATCTGTCGCTGCTGCTGATGAACGGCGATGGCTTCGAGATGGTCGTCGGCTCGACGGCGGCCGATCTGCTGATGGGGAATGCCGATCCCAACATCCTCTTCGGCAGCGGCGGCGATGACACACTGCTGGGCCTGGGAGGCAACGACCTGCTGTTTGGCGGTAGCGGAGTCGACAAGCTCGACGGCGGCGACGATGACGACCTGCTGATTCCCGGTTTGACCAGCTACTACAGCGAGACGTCTACCAAGCTCAACCAGCCCGGTATCGCCGCGATCTTCACCGAATGGGTCGGTCCCAACCCCTACCTCACCCGCATCAGCAATCTGCGATTGGGTGTCGGAGCGGGAGGCATCTACCGCATCGGTCTCACCACGCTGTTCGATGATGGCGGTGCCGCCGTGCCCGATTTCCTCGTGGGTGGACTCGGCCTCGACTGGTTCTGGCAGTTCCCGGCCGACGTGATCGGCGATTTGGGATTGGGAGGCCCCGAGATCGTCAATTGAGTCCGCTGGCGTTCACACGGGTGCCCCCGCGCGGGGACTATCCTTCCCCGCGCGGGGCCCGGCCCCCCCCGTCTTCTCACTCGGTGAAAACGGACAAGTGACCGATCCCCTCCCTGGGTCTGTCCCTGGAGTTTTGCCGAGAGATAACTCTACGGGACGATGACCCGCGTGGTATGACCGATCCGGCAAAAGTGTTCTGGGGAATCGGCCAAGGCTTGTTCCCAGCGTATGACCGCCGATCGCCTGGCGGGTGCTGGTCGCGGCTGACGGCCGTGTCTGCCGACGGACCGCGACCGGGTTGTTCCCGGTTCCTGGAAAGGCGGATCGCGGATCTCCGTGATTGGATGACGTTGGAATCCGCCAATTGCCCTGATTCACCACTCCCACGCTGCGGATAATAGAGCGGTTGGTTGAAGGAAATCGGGACGTTCGGCTTCGCCTGATGCGAGGACGCGATCTTCCGGATCGACACGGCTGATTCAACCGCACACGCACCGTCGGCTCACACATGCTGCTGTAGAAGGGCCGGGCTCTTGTCGCCCAGTCCCTGTGGCATCGCCTGAGAGACCGGTCTCGTCAATCTTCGCAACGTTCATCGCCATTGATCGGAAGAAGTCATGGGTGTTTCGCCAAGTTTCCTGAATGTTGTCGCCCGGAAATCCCTAGGTGATGGGCCGATCGCCCCCCGCGCCATCCCTTGGCGCGGACTGGTGTCGTGTGCGCTGACAGTGGTGATGGCCGGTTTCTGGGCTGGCCCGGCACTGGCCGGGCTATACCACATCGCGCCGGGTCCCAACACGACTGTCGACTTGGACGGATCGGACTTTCTCGTCGCAGCTCCCAAGGGGCTGAATTATTGTGAGTCCAAGGCGATTGGAGACAACTACGGACAGCATCCCGGTGCCTTTTGTGTCGGCTGGCCGCCTTCCGACAGCTATTTCATCGGCGTCTTTGCGGACCAGCTCGACCTCACCTTTCCCCAGAGTAAACTCTATCTTTGGGAAACAACCGGATCCGGCCTGTCGGGACACGCAGGTCCCCATGTGCAGCTGGGATTCTGGAACTGGGGCTCAATGACTTTTACTGACCGAGGGACTGTTGAGACGGCACACTACTTCTCGACACAGTTTGTTTCCCCAACGAACGGCTACATCATTAATTCCAGCGTCATCCCCCTCAACGACTTCAACCTCGCCAGCCACCCAATCAACGCCGTCCGCATTTCCTACAACAGTGGGGGCCACAACCAAGTGACCGCCGTGGCGTTCAAGCCAGTCCCCGAGCCGAGTACGGCAGCGCTCTTCGGCCTCGGCCTCAGCGGGTGGACCTGGTGGGCATGGTCGCGGCGAACAAGTCGCCGCAAGAGTTGAGGCTAGTCTCTGGAATCCGCCATCCTGCCCCGGACCACAGCGTTGGCCGGGGCAGGCGATGCCCGGGCATGTCCCTGCGGAAAGCCCTTCCGCACCGTTCGAACCGCTGGGCAGCACCGTCGATGACCCCGATGGTCTGCGGCAGCGGGATTGGATGGCCCGTCAGGGCGCGGCCGGTACCGCGCCGCTGCTCGCCTCCACCTCCCCCAGCCGCAGATCCTTGGGATGCACCGGCTTCCCGGCATCCTCCTGGTCCCAGCCACGCGTGTTGTCCTGGCCGTCTTCGCCGACGGAGTAGAGCCAGCGTCGATCGCCGATCTGGCGGACTTTCAACGGCTGCCCGTCGTAGGGATCGACCGGCCATTCCGCGAGATCCTGCGGGACGAGGTCGCTGAGGCTCGCCGCGAACTGGCCGGTCCGCTGACGGTGCAGTTCGAGCCCCAGCCGAATCGCCAAGGCCCCCTCGGCGGCCCGGCTGCGACGCGGATCGAGGGGCACGGCCAGCAGATCGGCCAGCAGCGGAAGGCTGCTTTGCAGCGTGGCAATGACCGGGGCATACCGACATTGTGACCACGACGTCTGGACCACCTCGGCCAGCTCCACCCGCAGTTCCGTGAGCAGCGTCTGGGCGTCGGCTTGCGGACCCGCACGCTCGCTTGCGGCGGCCACCATCCGCACAATCTCGTCCCGGGCTCCGCGTCGCCCCATCATCAGCGGAGCCAGGACCGGCCCCAGCGGCTGGACCGATTCCCCCGACCGTAACAGCCACGGCTGAAACCAGGGACGGTCGGCCGGCCACATCATCCAACCGAGCACGGGCGTCATCCCCCCGGGCAGCACCGACTCGCTCCACAGCATCTGCAACCCCTGCCAGGTCACCGCGCCATTCTCCCCGGGCGAATACATCCGATCGAGCTGCTGGATCAGCACCTGTTCCACATCGACCTCGGGGGGCGTCCGCTCCGCGCGGGGTTCGAGGATGGCGTCCCGCAGCCGGACCAGTGCGTCCGCCGGAAGTTGTCCCGACTGACAGATCGTTCCCATCAATGCCACCACCTCCAGGACGCCATTGTCCCCCAGTTGCCTCAGCGAGGGATGGTTGCCCGCGTCGCACGCAAGGCGGGCCAGACGCAGGGCGGCCAGAGCCATCTGCACCGCCCGGTCGGGATCCCTGTTCTCGAGGGC